>CAJQSU010000001.1 GCA_905616435.1 uncultured Candidatus Pelagibacter sp.
GCATTATTGCTAAATCTAAGCTTAATCATATTAAATTAAACAAATTATGGATGATGTTGTAATAGTTGGTGGTGGAATAATTGGAACTGCTACAGCCTATTTTTTATCTAAAGAGGGTAGAAAAGTTAAAGTTATAGAAAGAGATCCAACTTATAAAACAGCTTCTTTCCCATTATCATTAGGTGGTTTTAGAAGACAATTTTTTCAAAAAGAAAATATTTTATTAGGAAAATTTGCTAGAGAGTTTATTTTTCAAATACCAGAATTACTTAAAACTGAAAAAAACCCTAACCCTACAGCAAGCATGGTTGCTAATGGATATTTATTAATGTTTGGTCCAGAGCATGCTGAGGAACAATATAAAGCTTTAAAAAATCATGAAGCTTGTGACGCTGGAACTAAAAATATTAAAGGATCAAAGCTGTCCAGTGTATTTCCATTTATAAATAGTGACGGCATAGAAACTGCCACATATACAGATAATCAAAGTGAAGGATGGATTGATCCATTTATGTTTCATGGTGCTTTGAAAAGTAAAGCAATTGAACTTGGTGCTGAATTTATTAAAGGTGAAGTAAAAAGTATTTCAGAAATAAAAGCTAAAACTATAATATCTGCTGCAGGCTGTTGGACTAAGGAATTACTAAAAGACATTCCTGTTGTTCCTCAAAAACATACTGTTTTTAGAGTTAAATGCCCAACACATATACCTGAAATGCCTTTGTGTGGAGATTTAACTACAGGTGTATATTGGAGGCCTGAAGGCAAAGAATACTTGGCTGGTTCACCGAATTCAGTATTTGATGCTAACAATTTAGAACCTGCTTGGAATGATTTTGAAGAATTGGTTTGGCCAGCTCTAGCAGAAAGAATTCCGGCTTTTGAAGAGTTAAAATTAACAGGTGGGTGGGCTGGTTATTATGATTGCAATAAATTAGATAACAATGCGGTTGTTGGTAAACATCCGAAATATGAAAATGTTTATATGGCCTCAGGATTTACGGGAAGAGGTTTGATGCAAGCGCCAGGAATTGGCAGAGCTTTAACAGAGTTAATAACAACAGGTTCCTATCAAACAATTGATATTAGTGATTTTTCTGTCGAAAGAGTGCTCGAAAATAATGCCAGACCAGAGCCTTACGTTCTATAAAAATTAAGTCCCACAAAAAGTTTGATACTTTTTATCACTTTGTAAAGTGGGGCACATAAACTCCAAATCATTGTCACTAACTAGATAAGGATTTTTTAATATTTCTATCAATTTGTTAAAGAGGGTTAAATCACCATTGCCTGCTAACGATAAAGCCTCTTCAACTTTGTGATTACGAGGTATTACCATTGGATTAGAAGAATTCATTAATTCCATAGATTTATCATGTGAATTACCAAATAATGTTAATCTTTTTTTCCATTTAATTTTCCATAAATCAAAGTCTGTATTTTTATAAGATTCAGAATTTTTAATTGTCTTATTCATCAAATAAATAAAGGTATTCGTATAGTCAACTTTGTTTTTTTGCATCCAATCTAATAATTCCATAATTAAATTTCTATCTTCTTTGTCTTGACCATATAATCCAAGTTTATCTCTCATCATATTTAACCATTTTGTTTCATAATTTTTTTCAAATTTATCTAAAGCTTCAGTAGCTAATTTAATAGCCTCATCTTCATTTTTACTAATAAGTGGAATAAGACATTCCGCAAATCTTGTTAAATTCCATTTAGTAATTTTTGGTTGATTTTCATAAGCGTATCTACCTAATTGATCAATAGAACTAAAAACTGTTTTAGGGTCGTAGGTATCCATAAATGCACAAGGACCATAATCTATTGTTTCACCAGATATGGACATATTATCGGTATTCATAACCCCATGAATAAAACCAACACGCATCCAATCGATCACAAGTTGGGTTTGCTTTTCAATTAAAACATTTAGTAAATTTAAATATTTATTCTTTGAAGTTTTTATATTGGGGTAGTACTTTTCAATTGTGTAATTAACTAAGATTTCTAAATTACTAATATTTTGTTTAGCAGCAATGTATTGAAACGTTCCAACCCTTAGGTGACCTAAGGCTACTCTTGTAAGAATTGCACCTTTTGAGATTTGCTCCCTTACTACATTTTCACCAGTTTTAACTACTGCTAAACTTCTAGTGGTAGGTATCTTTAAAGAATACATTGCTTCACTTATTATATATTCCCTTAACATTGGGCCTAAAACAGCTCTTCCATCACCACCTCGGGAGTAGGGAGTTTTACCTGAACCTTTAAACTGTATATCAAATCGCTCACTTTTTTTTGTAAGATGCTCACCTATTAAAACAGCTCTTCCGTCACCAAGCATTGTAAAATGACCAAACTGATGCCCAGCATAAGCTTGAGCCACAGAATTAGATCCCTCAGGTAATATATTTCCTGAAAAGATTTTTGATAAATTGTCTTTGCTAATATTTGAAAAATCGAGATCTAACTTTTTTGCTAAATCTTTGTTAAATATTAATATTTCTGGTGAGTTTACAGGAGCAGGATTGATATCTTCTTTGAATATTTTTGGTAACTTCGAATAACTGTTATCAAAATGCCAACCTATGGTCATTTTAAATTAACTGACTTCAGCTTGATTTTCTTTTGGTTTAATTTCAGTTTTAAATTGATTTGAGATTTTTTGTACTTCGACTGCTGAAACTTTGTATTCTGCACACATTGTTTCCTCATCCTTACCATGACCTGTTACCATATTAACCATATGTTCTGGAAAATGGAATGTTGTAAATACTATTCCTTCTTTTACTTTATCTGTAACTTCTACTTTTAAAGCAACTTCTCCTCGTCCAGAATAAAGTCTTCCTATGTCACCTGTATTTAACTCTCTTTTGTTGGCATCATTAGGGTGAACTAGTAACAAATCTTCAGAAACTATATTAATATTTTTTGTACGTCTTGTCATGGTAGCAGCATTGTAATGTTGTAGAACTCTACTTGTTGTTAGAATTAATGGGTATTCTTTTTTATTAGTTTCTATTTCAGTAGATTCCTTCCAATCAAAATTTTTAAGCTTTCCTTTTCCGAGTTTAAATGTTTTTTCATGCAAGATTTGAGTATCAGTACCATCTTCTTGAACAGGCCATTGTAATCCCATCTTACCAAGTCTCTCTCTTGTTACCCCTTTAAAGAAAGGAACAACATCTGCAATTTCTGCAAGAACTTGATCGGCATCATAAGTTGGTTGATCAAAACCTAATTTTTGCATCATATCAGTTACAATGTTTCCATCAGTTTTTGTACCTGGTAGAGGAGGTACTGCTCTATTTACTCTTTGAATTCTTCTTTCAGTGTTAGTGAATGTCCCATCTTTTTCTAAAAAAGTTGTTCCAGGTAATACTACTGTTGCAAGCTTTGCAGTCTCACTCATAAAAATTTCTTGTACTACTAGTAATTCTAGAGAATTCATTGCTTGAACCACATGTGCGCTATTAGGATCTGTTTGAACAATATCTTCTCCAATAATCCATACAGCTTTCACATCTTTATTAATTGCTCCATCAAACATCTCTGGAATCTTTAGCCCTTGTTTCGTTGGGTGGACAACTCCATATTTTTCAGTGTAGAAATTTTGAACTTTTTCATCAGCCACTTCAAAGTAACCAGCTCCTTGATGAGGTTGGCACCCCATATCAGCTGCACCTTGAACATTATTTTGTCCTCTTAATGGATTAACACCAACACCTCTTCTACCAATATTTCCAGTAATCATTGCTAGATCGGCAATTAACATTACTGTTTTAGAGCCTTGCTCTTGCTCAGTAACCCCTAAACCATGGAATTCCATTGAATTTTTAGCTGTTGCATAAGCTATAGCAGCTTCTTTAACTAATTGTTTATCAACACCAGCAACCTTAGCTAGTTGATCCATATCTTGTCTTTCAATCTCTTTAATGAAATTTGCAAAACCTTCAGTTCTATCTCTAACAAAATCTTTATCGTAAAGGTTTGCTTTCATTATAAAATGTAACATCATATTTAAAACAGCTACATTTGTTCCAGGTCTAAGTTTAATATGGTAATCAGCAAGCTCGGCTAGCTCAGTAGTGATAGGATCTAGAACTATTAGTTTTTTGCCCTTCATTACTTGTTGTTTTATTTTTGCACCTGTGACTGGGTGAGCATTTGTTGGATTTGCTCCTATAACCATAAATAAATCTGCAAAATAAATATCTTCTGTAGAATTAGTTGCAGCACCAGTTCCAAAAGTTTGCTGCATTCCCCAAGCAGTAGGTGAATGACAAATTCTTGCACAGCAATCAATGTTGTTAGTTCCAATTGCTGCTCTAATCATTTTTTGGAAAACATAATTTTCTTCATTAGTGCATCTTGCTGAAGAAATACCAGCAACTGCGTCTGGTCCACTTTCTTTAGTTATTCGATTTAATTCTTTTTTAATAAAGTCATAAGCCTCATCCCATGAAGCTTCTTCAAATTTTCCATTTCTTTTAATTAAAGGAGTTTTTAATCTGTCAGGATGATCATAAAATCCAAAAGCATATCTTCCTTTAATACAAGTGTGACCTGCGTTAACTTCAGATTCTTTAGGTGTAGATATTGCAACAACTTTGTTATCCTTAATTGATGCCTCTAGATTACAGCCAACTCCACAATAAGAACAAGTTGTTCTAACTTTTTCATCTACAGCAACAGACTTTGATTGAAAAACATCTGAGATAGCATCTGTAGGACATGTGTGAGCACAAGCACCACAAGATACACAAGATGAATCTCCAAACAATGCATCATTATCTGTTGTAATTTTAGAATCAAACCCTCTACCACTCATTGTTAAAACAAATGAACCTTGAATTTCATCACAAGCTCTGACACATCTTCCACAATTAATACAATTATCTAAATTCATTCTCATGTAATCATGAGAAGTATCTTTTGGAATACCTTTATGTTGTTTTGGCACGTTGTATCTATGATCCGATATACCTAAATCATTAGCAACATCTTGAAGTTCACAGTTATTATTAACTTCACAAGTTCCACATTCCATTGGGTGATCAGTTAAAACTAACTCAACAATATTTTTTCTTAATTCAGTTAAATTTTCATTATTTGTAAAAACATGTTGGTTTTCACTAATTGGAGTATGGCATGAGGCTACAACTTTAGTTGGACCATCTTTAACTAAAGCAATCTCAACCGAACAAACTCTACAAGCTCCATAAGGTGCTAAGTTTGGATCGTTACATAAAGCAGGAACCTTTTTTTCACCAAGGTAGCTTTTAACAAATTTTAAAACAGAAGTATGATTTGGGCCAATTTCATAAGGCTTACCATCTATGTAGGCTATTTTTCTTTTTTCTGAGCTCATTAATTATCTTTCACCATATCATCCTTCATTTCATCACCAAAATATTTTAATATATTCATGATAGGAGTAGGTATTGCACCACATAAAGCACATAAACAGCCCTTTTTCATTGTTATTAGCAGCTCATTTAGTAGCTTTAATGGAATTTTAGCAGTTTTATTCTTAGCTTGATCGAACATCTCCTTACCTCTGTAAGAACCAAGTCTACCAGGAAAACATTTTCCACATGATTCTTCAGCTGAGAATTCAAATAAATGATGAATATATTCTACCATTGGAAAGTCCTTTGGAATACTTACTATGCTTGCGTGACCCAACATGAAACCAGCAGCAGTAAATTCTTGAAAATCTAGATTTAATTTTTCTGCTTCTTCAATTGGAATAACCCCACCTAGTGGACCACCAATTTGTAATGCTTTAACAGG
>CAJQSU010000002.1 GCA_905616435.1 uncultured Candidatus Pelagibacter sp.
GTCCCAAATTTTTTAAATATTCAGAAACATTTTCTCTTTTTAGTACACCGTTATTTTCATAAAGCTGGTAAGCTAAAGCCTTTATTGAGGAGTGTTTATCTTTAAGGTTTTTTAAATCAATTAAGCTTTGTAAAACTGTATCAATTTTATTTTTTATCCATTTTTTAATAAATGAACTTAATTTGTGCCTTTGATCTTGTTCAAGAGTATCATCAACAACCAATTCAAAACTAGGACTTAGATAATCATTCCCTGGAGTTAGTTTTGCAATTGCAAAATTATTCCAATAAATTTTAAAATCATTATTTAGCTCAATCAGGCCTGTATCAATTATATTTTGAATTCTTTTTTCTAATTCTGGCCCAATAGTTTGTCTTGCTGCTTTTTTAAGTGATTTAATATCAGTTTCTAGAGCACCTTTTTTAAAATCTAATTCTAATTTTAGACCATTAATTTTTCCAATGAACTGCCCATCGATTTTTACATCGTTGTTTTCCAATATTTCTGTTTTAAATTCCATGTCTTGTTTTAAACCTCTTGCAAGTATACTAGCTCTTTTATCAATAAAAGTTTTTGTAAGTTCTTCATGAAGTCGATCTGAAAGTCTATCTTCTAATAATTTTGTTTTTTCTATCCAATAATCTTGATTTTCAATCCAATTATTTTTATTTGAAACATATGACCAAGTTCTAACATTTGCAATTCTATTTGATAAAGAATCGACATTTCCTTCTAATTTATCTAATTTCATTAACTGAAATCGCATATATTCGTTGGTAATTTTTCCTTTCTCACCAGATAAAAATTTAAATACATTTTTAATTACCTCATAGTGGTTCCCATAAGTTTTTTTAACAAAATCTGGTATTTGACAACACTCCCACAGTAAATTGAGTGTTTTGCTATCAAAATTTATATTTTCAAGATTTTTGTCTCTTAAAAAATATTTTAAAGCTTTTTCATCTCCACATTCGTGAATTTTTCTTAACCAGTCTTGTTGTGGTTTTTCTTCTAGAGACTTTATTAAACTTAATGGGTTATTAAAATTAAGGTTTGAATTTCTCCAAAATAAGGTTCTAATTTCTTCAAATTTGTGATTTTCTAATAAATCAACTTCCTCTGCATTTATTTCCTTACAATCGCCTGTTATTCCAAAGCTACCATCATTAAGATATCTTCCAGCTCTACCAGCAATTTGTCCTATTTCAGATAAGTTGAGTTTTCTAATTTTTCTTCCATCAAATTTTCTTAAATTAGAAAAATAAACACAATCTAGATCCATGTTAATACCCATGCCAATTGCATCTGTTGCTACTAAAAAATCAACATCTCCTGATTGGTACAATTCCACTTGTGCATTTCTGGTTTTAGGACTCAAAGACCCCATAACGATTGCAGCCCCACCCTTCTGTCTTCTAATTAATTCTGCAATTGCGTAAACTTCTTCGGCTGAAAAAGCTATAATTGCAGTTTTTCTATTTATTCTAGATATTTTTTTATGACCCGAGTATGTAAGTTTTGACAACCTATTTCTATATACAAACTCAATGTCATCATCTAATTTTGAAATTATATTTTTAATGGTACTGGACCCCATCAGCATTGTGAGCTTACTTCCTCTCATGTCGAGCAATCTATCAGTAAAAATATGACCTCTCTCATGATCGGCACACATTTGAATTTCATCAACACCCACAAAGTCTAAAGATTTATCTATTGGCATAGACTCAACAGTACACAAAAAATATTTTGCATTAGGTGGAATAATTTTTTCTTCACCAGTAATTAGTGCAACTTTATCTTGGCCAACTTTTTTAATTACTTTGTCATAAACCTCTCTTGCTAATAATCTCAGCGGAAATCCAATCATTCCGCTGTCAAAAGATAGCATTGTTTCAATTGCTAAATGAGTTTTTCCAGTATTGGTTGGCCCAAGAACAGCTGTAATTTTATTTTTAGTCATTTCTATCTTTGGTATACTTTTTTTTTTACCTACTAGATGTTGTTGTTGTTAAAGAACAAAAATAGACTAAAACATGACCGAATCGGAAGGTAAAAAGTTCTCATTTTTTTAATACATCACATTTGTTAACATATTTTTAATTAAAAAAGATCAACCACCCGGTCCAAGTTTAGAAGGTTTAACTTTTAAAATTTTCCATATTCCCGATGCAGAAGCTATAATTTTATCATCACAAGCTAACTCACAAAATAAAAAAATTAACGAATTTGTTTTTTTAAGTATTTTAGTTTTACCTAAAATTTCATCACCAAGTTTTGAGGCACCAATAAACTTTAAATCTAAAGAAATTGTTACACACGGAGAATTATTCGCAGATTGATGAGCAGAAGTTCCTGCACCAGCGTCAATTATAGCAGCAAGATAACCACCATGAGTGATACCAGCTGCATTTAAATGATTTCTATTAATTTTTGTTTTAAATTCAAATTTGTTATCTGATATTTTTTTAAAAAAAAGACCACCATTATGCTTAATGAAACCTGTTTTTAGGCTTATCTGTTTAAACAATTTACTTTTTTTCATAGTTTTACAAAATGAATGTAAAAATTATTAAAATAAATAGGATAATTGTAAAAAAAATTATCACAGATGATTTTAAAGATATTTTCATTAAAATTAAACTTACACAAGCATATTAGAATCAACAACCTATTAAAATATTAACTTATAGTAAAGTAATTACATGCCATATTTATATAAATCTTTATTATAAATTTTTATTAATAAATTCTGTTATCATACGATTTGCTTTTGGTGAATGATGAGAACGAGTATAAAGTTCGTTAATGTCATCAGATTTAATGAATATTTCTGCCTCATCAAGAAACGTAATTTTTGGAAATTTTATTTTAGATCTATGTATTACTGAAGTCCACTCTAGTTGGTCTGGTGTTTTATGTTTTAGGTATTCCAAACTTCTTTTTTGATGCTGAAGTAAAAAAATGGGTTTAAAATTATTTTTATCAGCCATTTTTTGAAAAAATTTCATCATTTCAAAAAATAAATATTCTTGAGTTTGCCAAAAACTGAGTTCGTATTGAATCGTTTTATATGGTTTTTGGGTTAAATTAATACCAAGCTTTTTAATAATTTTTCTAGGCAAGTTATGAATATAATAATTTAATTTATTATTACGCCATAGATCAAAATGATCATCATGTGATCGAAAAAATTTTTTATATTTTTCTAATTTTATTATTTCCTCTTTTTTTTGAAATGGATATTCTATAAGATTTAATTCACCCTTATTTTTTGAAATTTCAAAGCGAGGTTTTAATGCAAAAAAATTACCAGGCTCAAGATAATGCCTGTAGACAGAGCAACAACGAGCCATAGTTATTGATGTCACAGCCATGATGACTATTTCGCTTCGTTCGTATTGATAATCTCGTTGAAGTCTTAATAACGCTTGATCAAGGCCATAGTTGCCAACACCATAATTAGCAACACGGGTTTTCCTCATTTCCCCAAGATACCAAGGAATTGTTTCATCATCCTGCACATCTCTACACATACAGTATGAGTCACCATAAAAACTAATTTCAGATTTTTTAGTTGGATAATAACATTGTCGTGAACCTTTGTTATCAGTATTTATTACAGCTAATCCAGAAGGAATTTTTTGGTATTTGAGATGTCTGTCAGATCTATCTAGTTTAGTATGATTTGGTAAATTGCACCAACCCAAATCTTTATCCCAAGTTTTAAAACTCTGAATGTCTAATTTTGAAAATTTTGGGAACTCCTTTACTTCATCTGGCAATACTAATTTAAAAACTCTACTTAATTTAGCGATATAATTTAAAAATATATGCTTTTTGTGCGCAGACTTGGAATAATATTCATTTTTATCAATCGTTTTTTTTGGTTTTTTCCAGTTTCCATACATAGCCTCTAGAAATTTATCTACTGGATTTGGGGCTGGAAAATCGTGGCCTCTAAAAGTTACAATTTCAGTTGACTGAAAAAATTTTGATGGAACTTCAGTCATTGATCGAGCACGAACACTATCATTATTCTTGAGATAACGTCCAACGATCTCATAACTAGTACCCCATCCCTTAGCGTCAATTTTGAAATTTTCCTCAGTAGAGTCTAAATTGGTAATGATAAAGCCAGCCGAAACTAAACTTTTAAGTAACACACCTTCTTTAATAAGAGCTTCTTCAGACAAAACTGTGACTTCAACATCCCAATCCCATGGAATAAAGTCACCATCACGGTAAACTCCTAATAAAGTTCCCCCACTTAGAAACCAATTTTTAAGCACAGAGTTCATAATCTTTTTTAACTCAATTAACCCTTCCATTTGTAAAGATAGCTCTTGTGGAGTACGAATTCTAATTTTAGAATTTTCTGAGTTGTTTATCATCGTAAATTATTAACTTTTTTAATATTTATATTTATCAAAAATTTTTGTATTATTTAATATATTGATATTGAAAATTAATTACAGCTTATAAAAATAAAAAAGCTTAATTAATTTTCTTCTATTTTGGTGCACCTCGAAGGAGTCGAACCCTCAACCTGCTGATCCGTAGTCAGCCGCTCTATCCAATTGAGCTAGAGGTGCTGATTGTTAGTAATTTTTAATTCTATAGTATTATCACTTTTTAATGTAATTTGTTGAAAAACATATTCTAAAATGAACACCAAATTTAGTGAAGTTGTAATAGTTGCTGCTGCAAGAACGCCAATCGGTACTTACAAAGGCTCATTAAAAAATATTAAAGCTGATCAACTAGGATCAATAGTTATTAAAGAAGTTATAAATCGAACAAACATCAATTATGAAGATATTGATGAAGTAATTATGGGGCAAGTTTTAACTGCTGGAACGGGGCAAAATCCTGCAAGACAAGCTTCAATTAATGCTGGATTATCAAAATCGACTCCCGCACACTTAGTTAATCAAGTTTGTGGCTCAGGTTTAAGATCAGTAATTTCTGGTTTTCAAAACATAAAACTTAACGAAGCAAAATATATGATCTGTGGTGGTCAAGAAAATATGTCTATAGCTCCACATGCATTACTTTATAGAAATGAAAAAAAATTATCACAGGATAAGTTAATAGATACAATGATTTATGATGGTTTAATTGATGCATTTAATAACTACCACATGGGAACAACTGCTGAAAATATTGCAGAGAAATTTAAGATTTCTAGACAAGAACAAGATGATTTTGCTCTAAAATCTCAAAGTAAAGCTCAGCTGGCTTTAGAACAAAATAAATTCAAAGATGAATTAGTTGAAGTAAATTTAGATAGTTCGTTTTTAAATATTGATGAGCATCCAAGAAAAAATTTAAAAATTGAAGACTTAGAAAAACTAAAAACAGTTTTTAAGAAAAATGGAACTGTTACTCCAGGAAATGCATCTGGCATTAATGATGGGGCAGCAGCAGTACTTTTAACAAGTTATAATGAAGCTGAAAAAAATTTTTTAAAACCCCTAGTGAAAATTGTTTCATGGTCATCAGTAGGAGTTGAGCCATCACTTATGGGGTTGGGGCCAATAGATGCTGTTAAATTAGCTTTAAAAAAAGCAAATTGGAAAATTCATGATGTTGATTTATTTGAAATTAATGAAGCTTTTGCAGCCCAAAGTATAGCAGTAATTAGAGAACTAAATATTAATGAAAATAAAGTGAATGTTAATGGAGGTGCTATAGCGTTAGGTCACCCTATTGGAGCATCCGGAACTAGAATTTTAGTAACATTAATTTATGAGATGCTTAGACAAAATAAAACTAAAGGCTGTGCCACACTTTGTATAGGAGGTGGAATGGGAATAGCAATGTGTATCGAAAAAATTTAATATTCACTTTTATTAAATTTTTCTTTTAATAAGATTTTTTGGATCCAAATTTTACCATCCAAGTCTCTGATTATTTTATTATTTAAGACCAAATTCATTAATATTTTTATCATTAAAAAATTTACAAGTTAAGATTGTCTAAAATTTGTATAAATTGTGTTGAAAATTAAAATTTATTGTACATTTTTAGTGTATAAGATCATAAAAACATGAGTGAAAAACTATTAGTCCCAGACATAGGTGATTTTGATAAAGTAGAAGTTATTGAACTTTTAGTAAAAGAAGGTGATGAGATTAAAGTCAATGACCCAATAATTACAATTGAAAGTGACAAGTCTAGCGTTGAAATACCATCGACTATTTCAGGTAAGATAAAGAGTATTAATGTTAAAGTTGGTGACAAGGTGTCAAAAGGAGATCTATTATTTGATATCGCACCAAATAATTCTTCAAAACCAGAGGAAAAAATAATACCAAAAGACACAGAGAATTTAATTAAAGAAGCTGAGCGAGCTTTAAAAGAAAATAAAGAAACAAAAGCACAATCAGAAAATAAAATTATTAGACAAGAAAAACCTAAAATAATTCAAGTTGTTAACAAAGGTGATATTGATCCAATAGAAACAAAAGAATGGCTAGATTCACTTTCGGCAGTAATCGAGAAAGATGGTGATAATAGAGCTCATCATTTAATTAAGGAGTTAATCAATAAAGCGTACATGGAAGGAGTAAATATTCCTTATACTCAAAATACTCCATACATAAATACTATTCCAGTGGGTGAAGAAAAAAAATCTACGGGAGATCAAAATATTGAAAGAAGAATTAGATCTTTAATTAGATGGAATGCTGCTGCCATGGTTGTAAGAGCTAATAAAAAATTTCCTGAACTAGGTGGACATATAGGAACTTTTGCTTCTGCAGCAACCCTATATGATGTTGGTATAAATCATTTTTTTAGAGCAAAAAATAATAATTTTGGTGGAGACTTAATTTATTTTCAAGGTCACAGCGCTCCAGGAATTTACGCTCGTGCATTCTTAGAAGGAAGATTAAATGAAAAACAATTAGATAATTTTAGACAAGAGGTAAAACCAGGTGGCCTATCATCCTATCCCCATCCATGGCTAATGCCAGACTTTTGGCAATTCCCAACTGTTTCAATGGGACTTGGCCCAATGCTTGCAATTTATCAAGCAAGGTACATGAAATATTTAATTAATAGAGGTTTAATAAAAGATGAGGGAAGAAAAGTTTGGGCTTTCTTGGGCGATGGTGAAATGGATGAACCAGAATCACTAGGGGCCATAGGATTAGCAGCGCGGGAAAAATTAGATAACTTAATTTTTGTAGTTAACTGTAATTTACAAAGATTAGATGGACCTGTTCGAGGGAATGGAAAAATTATTCAAGAGCTAGAAGGCAGTTTTAGAGGCGCTGGATGGAACGTGATTAAAGTAATTTGGGGCTCTTATTGGGATCCATTATTAGCAAATGATAAAACTGGACATCTAGTAAAAGCGATGAACGAAACAGTTGATGGTGAATACCAGTCAATGAAAGCTAGAGATGGCGCCTATGTTAGAGAAAAATTTTTTGGAAAATTTCCAGAAACAAGAGAATTAGTATCTAGTTTATCAGATAAAGATGTTTGGAGATTAAATAGAGGTGGTCATGACCCTCATAAAGTTTTTGCAGCATATGATAAAGCTGTAAAAAACATAGGAAGTCCAACTGTTGTAATTGCTAAAACAATTAAAGGTTATGGTATGGGTAAAACTGGTGAGAGTGTAAATACCACACATCAAACAAAGAAATTAGATATTGATGATTTGTTGTATTACAGAGATCGATTTGATGTCCCTTTAACTGACGAACAAGTAAGAAACATTGAATATTATAAGCCAGATGAAAAATCTATAGAGATAAAATACTTAAAGGAGAGAAGGCATCAGCTTGGTGGGTTTATTCCAGCGAGAACTACATTTGCAAAACCTATTAAAGCTCCATCAAAAGACATTTTTGATAACATGAAAGTTTCAACTGGTGAAAAAGAAATGTCTACAACAATGGCTCTTGTTCGTATGTTAACAAATTTACTAAGAGATAAAAATGTTGCACCAAGATTAGTTCCTATAATACCAGATGAAGCAAGAACTTTTGGAATGGAAGGATTTTTTCAAAAAATTGGAATTTATGCTCACGAAGGTCAAAAATATGAACCAGAAGATTCAGCACAATTAAGCTCTTATAGAGAAGATAAAAGTGGACAAGTTTTAGAGGAAGGAATTAATGAAGCTGGTGCAATGTCTTCATGGATAGCAGCAGGAACTTCTTACACTAATCATGATATTGAAATGATTCCAATTTATATATTTTATTCAATGTTTGGGTTTCAAAGAGTAGGAGATCTAGCTTGGGCAGGTGCCGATAGTCAATCTAGAGGTTTTTTGATAGGAGCGACAGCTGGAAGAACAACATTGGCTGGCGAAGGGCTGCAACATCAAGACGGTCATAGCCACCTATTAGCTTCAACGATTCCTAATTGTGTAGCTTATGATCCAACATTTCATTATGAGTTGGCTGTAATTTTTAGAGAAGGTTTAAGAAGAATGCATGAAAAAAGAGAAAATATTTTTTATTATATTACAACAATGAATGAAAACTATTCTCACCCTGAAATGCCTAAAGATAAAAATTGTGAAGAAGGAATTTTAAGAGGAATGTATAAAATTAAAGAATTTAATAAAAATAAGAAAACAAAAATCCAATTTCTTGGATCTGGAACTATTCTAAGAGAAATGATTAAGGGTGCTGAAATTTTACAAAATGAGTACCAAATTGATAGTGAAATTTGGAGTGTCACAAGTTTTAATGAATTAAGAAAAGATGGAATGGAAGTTGAAAGATATAATTTATTGAATCCGGATAAAGAACCAAAAAAATCTTATGTAGAGGATTGTTTAGGAAAAACAGAGGGGCCTATAATGGCAGCGTCAGACTACATGAGAATTAATTCTGACCAGATAAGACCATATATTAATAAAGCTTTTTACTCACTGGGAACAGATGGTTTTGGCAGAAGTGATACGAGAAAAAATTTAAGAAATTTTTTTGAAGTCGATAAGGAGCATATTGTTGCTTATGGACTTAGTGTATTAGCTAAAGAGCAACTAATAGCTTCAAAATATGCCTCAGAGGCAATAAAAAAATATAATATTGATCCTAAAAAGCCAATCCCCACTAAACTTTAAACATGTCTAGGATAGATTTAACAGTTCCAAATATAGGTGAATTTAAAGACGTAGAAGTAATTGAACTTTTAATTTCAGAAGGTCAAACTATAAAAAAAAACGAACCTTTGATTACAATTGAAAGTGACAAATCAAGTGTTGAAATACCAAGTACAGAGGATGGAAAAATTCTAAAAGTAAATATTAAAGTTGGAGATAAGGTTTCTGAGGGTGATAAAATTCTAGAATTAGAGACAGTTGAAGCTAAAGAAATCAAAAATATTAAAACAGAAAAAAAAGAAAAATCTAATGAAGAAACAGTCCCAGAGATTAATGTATTTGATGATGAGAACAATTATAAAGAAAAGCAAGTTTTCAAAGTAAATGATAGTTCAAGAACTTTAGCATCACCTAAAACTCGAAAATTTGCAAGAGAATTGGGTGTAAATATTAATCAAGTACCTGGAAGCGAAAGACAAGGGAGAGTTACAGAGGTTGATATAAAAAATTTTGTCTTTGGTAAAAAAAATACACCTGAGATAAAAGAGAAAAGACCTAAAAAAAAAATAATCCAAGAGTATTCACATTCAGAATTTGGAGAAATTGAGGTTAAGGATATACCAAGAGTTAAAAAATTGGCATCATCATATTTGATTAACTCATGGACAAATATCCCACATGTTACCAATCATGATGAAGCAGACATAACTGAGTTGGAGGAATTTAGAACTTCGCTTAAAGATGTATATACAGGTGAAAAGAAAAAAATTACTCCATTGGCTTTTATAGTAAAAGCCATAACAACATCTTTGCAAAAATTTCCAAACTTTAACTCTTCAATAGATAAAATTGAGGATGGAAAAATCACAATCAAAAAATACTATCACATAGGAATCGCTGTTGATACACCACATGGTTTAATGGTTCCAAAACTTAGAAATGCAGATAAAAAAAATATTTCCTTAATAGGTGAGGAGCTTAAACAATTAAGTGATAAATGTAGAAATCTTAAAATTAATAAAAAAGAATTATTTGGTGGCTCAATGACAGTTACCAGTCTTGGCGGTATTGGAGGATCATTTTTTACGCCAATAATAAATTACCCAGAAGTTGCAATTTTGGGAGTGGGTAAATCTAAAAAAAAACAAATTTATATAGATGGTAAATTTGTTACTCGAATAATGCTACCACTCTCCTTATCATATGATCACAGAATAATTGATGGTGCAGAGGCAGCTCGTTTTAATAATGATTTAAAAGGAAATTTAGGTAAAAACTTTGCTTATAAATTAGCAGTTTAATTAAAACTATGTCAAAAACCGCATCATTATTTAGCGCTTTGTTGTGCACTCTTATTTGGGGGACCACATTTATTGCCCAAGATACAGGTATGGATGATATAGGCCCCTTCACTTTTAATGCAGTTAGATTTTTTGTAGGTTTTTTAGCTATAATCCCGTTAGTTTTGTTGTTTGAGGTAAAAAAATTTAAATCAGAATTGAATTTAGATTTTAAAACTTTTGTAATCCTATCTTTTTTAATTGGTTTGTCGTTATTTTTAGGCTCTGCCTTACAACAAGTTGCGCTGCTTTACACAGATGTAGCTAATGCAGCGTTCTTTACGATTTTTTATGTTCCTATGGTTCCAATTATAATTTTTTTATTTAAAAAAAGATCAATACATTGGAGTGTATGGCCATCAGTAGTTTTATGTTTAATTGGGGGATATTTATTAACAAATTTTTATGATGCAACCGTAAGACTTGGAGACACTTTGGTAATATTGGGAGCTTTATTTTGGAGCACACATATTATTTTTACTGGCATCATAGTTACAAAGTATAATCTTCCATTGACACTAGGCGCTATTCAAACATTAATTGTGGCTCTATTTTCTTTTATAATCGGACTAATCTATGAAGAATTTATTTTTGAGAATATTTTAAAAGAAATAGATTCTATTTTGTATGCAGGAATTCTTTCAGGTGGTTTTGCATTTATTTTACAAATATACGCTCAAAAAAATATTACACCAGCACCTGCAGCTATAATTTTTTCTTTAGAGGGTGTTTTTGCAACTATTGCCGCTTGGTTTCTACTAGATCAGATATTAGGTATAAATAATTTATTAGGGTGTTTATTTATATTGAGTGGTGTTTTGTTATCACAATTATTGCCGTTGTTGAAAAAAATCAGTTAAGAATAAATTATTAAAAATAAAATTAAAGAAACAACTATTCTGTAGATTACAAAAATATTTAAAGAGAATTGATTTATATAAGATATGAAAAATTTAACAGTTAAATAAGAAAATAAAAAAGATAATATAATCGCAATTATTATTAAATAGTTTATTTCAATTGACAGAGTAAAAGCATCTCTGAGCCCAAGGAAGCTTGCTCCTGCTAAAGCTGGAATTGATAATAAAAAAGAAATTTTACTAGATTCAATTCTATCAAATTTTAAAAATCTAGCTGCCGTTAAAGTAATGCCCGCCCTACTAACGCCGGGTATTAAAGCAAGAACCTGAAACAACCCGATAAATATTACGGATTTAATATTTAAGTTAGCAGATATATTTTTATCAATTTTGTTTTGATCAGCAAAAAATAAAATTATTCCAAACAATAAAGTTGTCCACGCTATGACTTTTATATTTCTAAGAAGATAAATAAGCTCAGTTGAATGCAGTATATATCCAAAGATAACAAGTGGTATTGAGCCGATTATAATTAGTTTTAAAAGTTTTTGATTATTCTTTAAGTTAAATAAATCTTTTCTAAAATAAAATATTATTGCAAATAAAGAACCTAAATGTAAGCTGATATCTATTAATAATGAACTTGTTTTCAAATCATAAAAGTTAGAAACAAGAATTAAATGTGCAGAAGAACTAATTGGTAAAAATTCAGATATTCCCTGAACTGCAGAAAGAATTAAAATTTCTATAAGATCTTGAAACATATAAGTGTCGTAACTCAAAAAATATTGATTTTAAACAATTCCATTTATTCATAATAGGTATGCAATAATTAGAATCTTTATATTTGTAGCTAATAATTGTTAAAATTAGGTCATGTATACTGACCTAAATAATTCTTTTACTAGTAAAAACAGTGTATATTTTAGTATAAGTTTATAAATAAAATGACTGATAAAATGCTTAAATTTGTAAAGATAGGTCAGCAAACACCACCTAAAAGAGATGTTGACGCTAGAAAAGAAGATTTCAATGAAGTCTATGATGAATTTATCAATCGAAAAGCCCAAGAACAATCAAGCAGATGCTCGCAATGTGGTGTACCTTTTTGCCAAATTCATTGTCCACTGAGCAACAATATTCCAGATTGGTTAAAATTAACTGCAGAGGGAAGATTAAAGGAGGCCTATGAATTATCCCAAAGCACTAACAACATGCCAGAAGTGTGTGGAAGAATATGTCCACAAGATAGATTGTGTGAAGGTAACTGCGTTATAGAACAATCAGGTCATGGAACCGTAACCATTGGTTCAATAGAAAAATATATAACTGATAATGCCTGGGCACAAGGTTGGGTTAAACCAATTGAGGTAAAATATGAAAAAAATCAAAGCGTAGGCATAATTGGTGCAGGACCTGCGGGGTTAGCAACCGCAGAGCAACTAAGAAAAATTGGTTATAAAGTTACTGTGTATGATCGGTATGATCGTGCAGGAGGATTATTAATTTATGGAATTCCAAATTTTAAATTAGAAAAACATGTGGTAGAAAGAAGAACAAAGCTTTTGAAAGATGGTGGAATAGAATTTGTTCAAAACTTTGAAATTGGTAAAGACGCTACTTTAGATCAATTAAGAAAAAAACATGATGCAATTTTAATAGCCACAGGAGTTTATAAGCCTAGAGAAGTCGAGTTACCTGGAAGTGACTTAGATAATATTTTCCCTGCAATGGAATTCTTGACCGCTTCAAATAAAAAAGGTTTGGGAGATAAAGTAGAATTATTTGACAAAGGTATATTGAATGCTGAAGGTAAGGATGTTGTAGTTATAGGTGGTGGAGATACTGCCATGGACTGTGTAAGAACATCAGTAAGACAAAAAGCCAAATCAGTTAAATGCCTCTATAGAAGAGATAAAGAAAATATGCCAGGATCAGCTAGAGAAGTTGCTAATGCAATAGAAGAAGGTGTTGAATTTGTATGGCTATCAAGTCCTAAAGAATTTAAAGGAAAAAATAGGATAGAATGTTTAAAAGTTAATCAAATTAAATTAGGTGAGCCTGATGATACAGGTAGAAGAAAACCTGAAGTTAAAGAAGGATCAGAATTTGAAATTAAAGTGGATATGGTGATCAAAGCGCTTGGGTTTGATCCAGAAAATTTACCGTTACTATTTGACGCTCAAGAACTTCAAGTTACAAAGTGGGGAACAATTAAAACAGATTTTGATACGATGGAAACAAATTTAAAAGGTGTCTTTGCTGCTGGAGACATTGTGAGAGGAGCCTCATTAGTTGTATGGGCTATTAAAGATGGAAGAGAGGCCGCTTCTTCAATTAAGACATACCTTGAAAACATTGAGTTAAAAAAAACAAAAGTAGCATAATGAAAAATTATAAAAAAAATTTAGAATTACTCTCTAAAAATCACGTTTATTCTAAAGAAATGGAGCATGATGCATGTGGGGTAGGACTGATTGCCTCTACGGAGGGAAAAAAATCAAGAGTAGTTGTTGAGCATGGGATTGAAGCTTTAAAAGCTGTTTGGCATCGTGGAGCAGTAGATGCTGATGGAAAAACAGGAGATGGAGCAGGGATTCATCTAGAAATACCAAAAGATTTTTTCATTGAAAAAATACAAGTTACGGGGCACAGTTATGATGATTCTGAGATTTGCGTTGGTATGATTTTTTTACCAAGAAACGATTATTCCTCACAAGAAAGCTGCAAAACCGTTGTTGAAAGTGAATTAACTAAAAACAACTTCAGTATTTATGGCTGGAGACAAGTTCCAGTAAATCCAAAAATCTTAGGAGAGAAAGCTTTTCAAACAATGCCTGAAATTATTCAGGTATTGTTTAAATCAAATGACTCAAATTTACTTAATAAAGAACTCGAGAGAAAAATTTATGAAACAAGAAAAATAATAGAAAATAAAGCCCTTAATCTTTCGTTAAACAACTTTTATATATGCTCTATTAGCTCTAAATCAATTATTTACAAAGGAATGTTTTTAGCTGAAGCAATATCTGATTTCTTTTTAGATTTAAAAGATAAAAGATTTATATCCAGATATGCAATTTTTCACCAAAGATTCTCAACTAATACTGCACCCAGTTGGAGTTTAGCGCAACCATTTAGAGCGGTTGCTCATAACGGTGAAATTAATACCTATAAAGGAAATAAAAATTGGATGAAAGTTCATGAACAAGAAATGAGTAGTCCACTTTTTGAAAATGTAGATAATTTGAAACCAGTAATTCAAAAAGGCGTTTCTGATTCAGCTGCACTAGACAATGTTTTTGAATTATTGAATAAGTCAGGTCAATCTGCACCTTTGGCTAAGTTGATGCTGATTCCAGACGCGTGGTCAAAAAAAAACAAAACTCTTCCAAAAAATCATCAGCAGTTATTTAACTTTTTAAATAGCACGATGGAGCCATGGGATGGACCTGCAGCTATAGCTGCAACAGATAATGAGTGGGTTATTGCTGCAAATGATCGAAATGGTTTAAGACCTCTTAGATACGCAATAACTAAGGATAAACTTCTTTTTGCTGGTTCAGAAACAGGAATGATAGAACTTAATGAAAAAAAGATATTATCCAAAGGAAGACTAGGTCCAGGTGAGATTATAGGAGTAAGAATTGAGAAGGGAAAAGTTTTTTCAAATGATCAAATTAAAGATTATCTAGCAAAAGAATTTAAACATTTTAATTCACAAATAATTGATTTGGATGAAAAATTATCTATTTCTAAAGAGAAACATACTTTTGTTGGAGAAGATCTAAGAAGAAGGCAACATACGTTTGGAATAAGTTTAGAAGATTTAGAATTAATTTTACATCCTATGGCTGAGGATGCAAAAGAAGCAATAGGTTCAATGGGAGATGACACACCATTAGCCGTGTTATCAGATAAATACAGACCACTTTATCATTTTTTTAGACAAAATTTCAGCCAAGTAACCAACCCTCCAATCGACTCATTACGAGAAAACAAAGTTATGAGTCTAAAGACTAGATTTGGAAATTTAGGAAATATCCTGAATTTTGACACTTTAACTAAAGAAAATATTTATGTTTTGAATAGTCCGATATTATCAAATTCACAATTTAAAAAATTTATAAATTTCTTTGGTAAAAATTCCTTAGTTATTGATTGTACTTTTTCTGGTGCAGAAAGTTTATCAAGTTCAATTGAAAGAATACAAAAAGAGTCTGAAATTGCAGTCAGACAGGGTGTAACACAATTAATTTTAAGTGATAAAGAACTTTCATTTGAAAAATTACCAATGCCAATGTCATTATGTGTTGGAGCTATTAATACTTTCTTAATAGAAAAAAAATTAAGAGGATATGTGTCTATTAATGCGCAATCAGGAGAAGCTTTAGATACCCATTCTTTTGCTACATTAATAGGAGTAGGCGCCACAACAATTAACCCATATTTAGCTTTTGATAGTTTGTACCAAAGACATGAAAAAAAATTATTTGGTCAGTATAGTTTTGATGATTGCATTCAGAGATATATAGAATCTGTAAACGCAGGTCTTTTAAAAATAATGTCTAAAATGGGTATATCAGTTTTAAGTTCTTATAGGGGAGGATGTAATTTTGAGACCGTTGGATTAAGCAGAACTATTGTAAATGATTATTTTCCAGGTGTAACATCTAAAATTTCAGGAATTGGATTAACAGGTATTGAGAAAAAAATACGTCAGATCCATAAAGAAGCATTTGAAAGTACGGACACAGTTTTACCTATTGGTGGTATTTACAGATATAGAAAAAACGGTGAAACACATCAATATCAAGGTAGATTAATCCATTTATTACAAAGTGCAGTAGGTTCAAATTCATATTCAGCATATAAAAAATATGTTGAGGGAATTTATAATTTACCACCAATTAATTTAAGAGATTTAATCGATTTTAGAAAAAAAAAATTAAGCTCATCAATCGATATTTCTGAAGTTGAGCCTATAGAAAAAATACTAAAAAGATTTGGTAGCGGAAGCATGTCTCACGGAGCTTTGTCAAAAGAAGCACATGAAACATTGGCAATAGGAATGAACAGAATTAAAGGAGCCTCTTGTAGCGGAGAAGGTGGTGAGGATGCCAATAGATTTAAGGTAATGGAAAATGGTGATAGTGCAAATTCTAGAGTTAAACAAATTGCATCTGCAAGATTTGGTGTAACTGTAAATTATTTAAATAATTGTAATGAAATAGAAATTAAAATGGCCCAAGGTGCAAAACCAGGGGAAGGCGGTCAGTTACCAGGTTTTAAAGTAACAGAAGAAATTGCTAAACTTAGACACTCCACTCCAGGAGTAACATTGATTTCTCCACCACCACATCACGACATCTACTCAATAGAAGATCTGGCTCAATTAATTTATGACTTGAAACAAATAAATCCAAAAGCAAGAGTTGGTGTTAAATTAGTTGCTTCATCTGGTATTGGTACCATTGCTGCTGGAGTAGCTAAAGCAAAAGCCGATATCATATTGATTTCAGGCCATAATGGAGGAACAGGTGCAACCCCTCAAACAAGTGTAAAATATGTTGGTATACCATGGGAAATGGGTCTTACTGAAGCAAATCAGGTTCTTACATTAAATAATTTGAGACATAAAGTTACTTTAAGAACTGATGGTGGTATTAAAACTGGTAGAGATGTTGTTATTGCAGCAATGATGGGGGCTGAAGAATACGGAGTTGCAACAACAGCTTTGGTTGCAATGGGGTGCATAATGGTGAGACAGTGTCATTCAAATACTTGCCCGGTTGGTGTTTGCACGCAAGATGAAAAGTTGAGAGAGAAGTTTACTGGAACACCAGATAAAGTGGTAAACTTGTTTAGTTTTATAGCAACAGAAGTTAGAGAGATTTTGGCTAAGCTAGGTTTTAAAGCATTAAATGACATAATTGGAAGAACTGATTTATTAATGCAAGTTAGTAAAGCCTCACCAAATTTAGATGATTTAGATCTAAATCCATTATTTGTACAAGCAGACTCAGGTAACAATAAAAGATACTGCGAAACTCAAGAAATTAACAAGGTACCAGATACATTAGACCAAAAAATTTGGCCAGAAATTGAAAAATCTTTAGATAATTCAGAAAAGATTGAAAAAGAATTTGTTATTAAGAACACTAATAGAGCTGTTGGTACAAGAATTTCACATCATCTTTATAAAAAGTATGGTTATGAAAAACTAGAAGAAAATTTTCTCACTTTAAACTTTAAGGGTTCAGCAGGACAATCTTTTGGAGCCTTTTCTTCCAAAGGATTAAAGCTTAATCTCAAAGGAGATGCAAATGATTACGTTGGAAAGGGATTATCAGGAGCTACAATTTCAATTAAACTTTCGGATGAAAGCAATTTAGTTTCTAATGAAAATACAATTATTGGAAACACAGTTCTTTACGGAGCCACATCGGGTAAACTTTTTGCTGCCGGTCAAGCTGGAGATAGATTTGCAGTAAGAAATTCAGGTGCGACTACAGTAATTGAAGGATGTGATTCAAATGGATGCGAATATATGACTGGAGGAATAGTTGTTATACTTGGAGATGTAGGAGGTAATTTTGCAGCTGGTATGACAGGAGGTATGGCTTTTATTTATGATAAATCTAAGGAGTTTGAAAAAAAAGTGAATCCAGAGACTGTTATTTGGCAGGATGTTGAGACTGAATATTGGATAAACTTTTTAAAAAAAATAGTTTTAGAACATTCAGAAGAAACAAACTCAGTACTTTCAAAAAATTTAATTATTAATTTTGAAGAGGAAATAAAAAATTTTGTTCAAGTTTGTCCAAAAGAAATGATCAATAAACTTAAGAATCCAATTACGTTTAAGCCTAAAGTAAAAAAAGTTAGTTAATAATTATCTTTAATTCTGTTTTTAATAAATTTAACCATTTAGATGAAGATAAACTATGATCACCATTTTTTGCAATTACTAACTTTTTTTTTGCATTTTTAAAAATTTTCAAAACTTTTCTTGAATAACTCACAGGGACAGATTTATCTTTACTACCATGCACCATAGTTACATTTATATTTTGATAAATATTTTTGTTAAGGACTTTGTTTTTTCTACCATCTTTAATTAACTGAAATGTAATTGGATATTCATAATCACCATGTTTTAAATTAATTATTCCGTTTTTTTTTATTTCTTTCTTCACCTTTTTTGAAAATTTATTCCACATTAGACTTTCTAAAAATTCAGGCGCAGAACCAATTCCCAAAAAACCCAAAATCTGTTTTTTAAAAATTTTAAATTGATTAAGAGAGATCCAAGACCCCATACTAGAGCCTACCAGTATAAATTTATTTTTCTTAACAATTTTTTTAATTAGTAAAGTTGTTTCTTTACTCCATTTAGTAATATTACCATTAATAAATTTTCCAAAGGATTTACCATGTCCTGAGTATTCTAATGCCAAAAAACCTAATTTATATTTTTTTGCAAATTTTAAAAAAAACTCAGGTTTTTTTCCCTCTAGATTTGACATAAATCCATGTAGAAAAACAATATAAAGTCTATTTTTTTGATAATTTTTTAAATATCTGATCTTTTTTGAATTAGAAATTTTATAATAATTGTATTTTATCATAAGAGTTTAATAGTTAATTCTATTCATATACAACCTTAGCAGATGTCTTCTGATTTAAAAGTTTTACAAGTAATTCCAAAGCTAGGCCATGGAGGAGCAGAAACAGGCTGTTATGATATTGCTCACTATTTATCGGAAAATAATTGTAAATCATTTATTGTTACAAGTAGCGGACAATTAATTAAATTTATTAATAAAGAAAAAGTTAAATTAATAAAACTACCTGTGCATAGTAAAAATCCTTTGATTATTTTATTCAATTCAATTGCTCTCATATTCATTATTTTTTTTTACAATATTTCTATAGTTCATGCTCGAAGTAGAGCACCAGCCTGGTCTTGTTTTTTAGCCACAAAAGTCACAGGCAGAAAATTTGTTACTACATTTCACGGCACTTATAATTACAATAATAAAATTAAAAAATTTTATAATTCAGTTATGGTTAAGTCTAATCTTGTTATTGCTGGTTCTAATTTTATTTTCTCACATATAAAAAAAAATTATTCTGATTATTTTAATATTGGAAATAAACTATTAGTAATTTTTAGGGGAATAAATGTAGATTACTACGATCCTACAACAAGTACTGAAGCAGAAGAAAAAAAATTACTAAAAAGTTGGGGGATACAGAGAGACAAAAAAATAATATTATTACCAGGACGCCTAACCTCATGGAAAGGACAGGAACTTTTTTTAGAGGCAATAAATTTAGTGAATATTCAACTTGGTTATGAAGCTTTTTATGTGGTTATTCTTGGAAGCGATCAAGGTCGAGATTTATATAAAAAGAAACTTATTAGACTGAGTGAACAATATAGAATGACCAAACAGGTCAAATTTATTGATCACTGTAAAGATATGGCATTAGCATATAAAGTTTCAGATATAATAGTTTCACCATCTATTGAGCCCGAAGCTTTTGGAAGAGTAGCGGTAGAAGCTCAAGCAATGGAAAAAATAATAATTGCGAGTAATATAGGCGGCTCCAATGAAACTGTTATTGATGGAAAAACTGGATATCTCTTTGAGTCAGGTGACCCCAAACCACTAAGTGAAAAAATCCTTAAAGTATTAAACTTAGACGACACTACATTGAAAGCAGTTGGTATTGAGGGTAGAAAAAATATAGTTAGCAAGTTTAATGTTGAAAAAATGTGCTTTTCTACTTATTCAGAATATAAAAAATTAATAAATTAAATGCCAACTATAACATTACCAGACGGAAACAATTTAGAATTTCCAAATAAAGTAACAGGTTTAAAGGTTGCTGAAAAAATAAGCAAATCGCTTGCAAAGCAAGCGATGGTGATCGCAGTTGATGGTGAATTAAAAGATTTGGATTTTGTAATTGATAAAGATTGTGCTGTAAAAATATTTACTTCAAAAAACGAAGAAGGACTAGAAACAATAAGACATGACACAGCACATATTTTAGCAATGGCTGTACAAGAGCTTTTCCCAGAAACACAAGTTACAATTGGTCCTGTCATTGAAAATGGATTTTATTATGATTTTGCAAGAAAAGAACCATTCACCGAAGATGACTTAATAAAAATTGAAAATAAAATGAAAGAAATCGTTGATCGGGATGTTGTTACCAAAAGAGAAATTTGGTCGAGGGATAAAGCTATAGAGCACTTCAAAAAAAAAGGTGAAATTTATAAAGCACAACTAATTGAAAGCATTCCCCAAGAAGAAGAGGTATCAATATACTTTCATGGTGAATGGTACGATTTATGTAGAGGGCCTCATTTATCCTCAACAGGAAAAATTGGTAAATATTTTAAATTAATGAAAGTTTCAGGTGCTTATTGGAGAGGTGATTCCAATAATGAAATGCTCCAAAGAATTTATGGAACAGGGTGGGCAACCCAAAAAGATTTAGATGCTTATTTAAAGAGAATAGAAGAAGCTGAAAAGAGAGATCATAGAAAACTTGGAAAAGAAATGGATTTATTTCATTTTAGAGAAGAAAGCCCAGGTTCTGTTTTTTGGCATGAAAAAGGTTGGGCTCTATTTCAAAAATTAATTAATTATATGAGAGCTCGTCAGGATGCTGCAGGTTATAAAGAGGTGAACACACCTGAGGTACTAGACCGTTTGTTGTGGGAAAAGTCTGGCCATTGGGAAAAATACGGTGAAAATATGTATACGTCTGAAACACCTGATGAAAAAGTATTTGCAATTAAGCCAATGAATTGTCCAGGCCATATAGAAGTTTTTAATCAAGGTCTAAAAAGTTATCGAGATTTACCTTTAAGAATTACTGAATTTGGTAAAGTTCATAGGTATGAACCCTCAGGTGCCTTACATGGATTGCTAAGAGTAAGAGCTTTTACTCAAGACGATGCACACATCTTTTGTACTGAAGACCAAATTACAAGTGAGTGTTTAAATGTTACCAATTTAATTTTGGATATTTATAAAGATTTAGGTTTTGAAAATGTAATTCTAAAATATGCTGATCGTCCAGAGGTAAGAGTAGGTGATGATGAAGTTTGGGATAAAGCAGAAGCATCTTTATTAGAGGCAGTTAAAACATCAAAATTAGAGTATAGCATTAACAAAGGGGAAGGTGCTTTTTATGGTCCTAAAATTGAATTTGTTTTAAGAGACGCAATTGGTAGAGACTGGCAATGTGGAACACTTCAAGTAGATTTAAATTTACCTGGAAGGTTGGAGGCATCTTATGTTGATAAAGATGGAACAAAAAAAGTTCCAGTGATGTTACATAGAGCGCTATTTGGTTCATTAGAAAGATTTATTGGAATTTTAATTGAGCATTACGCTGGTAAATTTCCTTACTGGATTTCACCCCTTCAAACTGTTGTAATTCCTATATCTGAAGAGTTTGATGATTATGCAACTCAAGTTTCAAAAAAAATAAAAGAAACTGGAATGAGCTCTTTTGTAGATTTAAAAAAACATAACTTAAACTATAAAATTAGAGATCATTCACTTGCAAAAATACCTCTCTTACTAATTTGTGGTAAAAAAGAAGTTGACAGTAACTCAGTAACGATTAGAAGATTGGACTCTAATAAACAAGAAAATATGGATTTAGACTTATTTTTAAAAACTTTCTCTGCTTTAAATAAAGCACCCTCAAATTAAGTGGCAGATTTTAAACAAAATTATTTTCAAAGAAGAACTAAGGACCGGGGTCCGAGATCAAATAATAGGATCTCCTCACCAGAGGTACAAGTTATAGGAAGTGATGGTGAAAACCTAGGAACTCTAAGCACCAATGAAGCTATATCAATGGCTAAAAATCTAGGATTAGATTTAATTGAAATTGCAGCAAATGCAAATCCACCTGTTTGTAAAATTATGGACATGGGAAAATTTAAATATGATGCTCAAAAGAAAGCTAATGTTGCAAAGAAAAAACAAAAAATAGTTTTATTAAAAGAGATTAAAATGAGACCAGTAACAGAAACTCATGACTACGATTTTAAAGTTAAAAATGCAAAAAAATTTATTGCTAAAGGTGACAAGGTAAAGTTTACAGTTAGATTTAAAGGTCGTGAACTTCAACACTCTCATATAGGAAAAGAACTAATGGATAAGATTAAAGAAGATATGAAAGAAGTTGGCAAGGTGGAATTGCACCCTAAGTTTGATGGTAAGCAAATGATCATGGTAATTCAGCCATTATAAGCCTTAATTAAGGTTGTAAATTTTAATTATTCTTTGTATAAGCTCGCAGCATTATGCCGAAACTTAAAACTAAAAGCTCAGCAAAAAAAAGATTTAAAATTTCAGCAACAGGCAAAGTAATGACTGCACAAGCTGGTAAGAGGCACGGTATGATTAAAAGAACAAATTCACAAATTAGAAAACTAAGAGGCACGACCGCAATGTCAAAACAAGATGCTAAAATTGTTAAGTCGTATATGCCGTACAGTTTAAGAGGATAAAATGGCAAGAGTTAAAAGAGGTGTAACCAGCCGAGCTAAACATAAAAAAGTTTTAAAAGCTGTCAAAGGTCAATGGGGCAGAAGAAAAAATACTATTAGAGTTGCTAAGCAAGCTATGGAAAAAGCTATGCAATATGCGTACCGTGATAGAAGAAATAAAAAGAGAGATTTTAAATCACTTTGGATACAGCGAATTAATGCTGGTGTAAGAGCCGAAGGTTTGACTTATTCTAAGTTTATTAATGGATTAAATAAGTGTGGAATTACCATTGATAGAAAAATACTTGCTGAAATAGCCTATGATAGTCCAGAAGCATTTAAAACGATTGTACAAAAAGCTCAATCTGCTTTAAATTAATCTTCACTATTGTTTTTCTTCAGTGAAGAAATAATCTCCTAATATGTCTGATATTAAAAAAATAAAAGATGAATTTCTTTTAAAGTTAAAAGGTAATTTAGACTTAAATCAAGTTAACCAAATCAAGACAGATCTATTTGGTAAAAATGGATTGATTAGTTCTCAATTTAAACAACTTGGAAAAGTGGAAGAAGAAAAGAGAAAGAAATTTGCATCAGATTTGAACTTAGTAAAAAATGAACTTCAAGATTTAATAACTACGAAAATTGATGATATTGAAAAAAAAGAGATTAACCAAAAGTTAGAAAAGGAAAAAATAGATATTACTTTACCAGAAAGACCTTTCGTGCAAGGAAAGATTCACCCTGTATCTCAAGTTATAGACGAAATTTCTTCTATTTTTTCAGAAATTGGTTTTAGCGTTGAAGAGGGCCCCGATGTTGAAAATGAATATAATAATTTTACAGCATTAAACACACCTGACAACCATCCAGCAAGAGATATGCATGACACTTTTTATTTAGATGATAAAAAAGAATTATTATTAAGAACACATACTTCTCCGGTTCAAATTAGAACTATGCTTAATGATAAACCACCTTTTAAAATAATAGCACCTGGCAGAACATATCGATCTGATAGTGATCAAACACATGCACCTATGTTTCATCAAGTTGAGGGATTACATATCGATAAAAATATTAATATGGGACATTTAAAAGGGTGTTTAAATTACTTTATTAAAGAGTTTTTTGAAGTTGATAAAATTAAAATGAGATTCAGACCAAGTCATTTTCCTTTTACAGAACCTTCAGCTGAAGTTGATATTGGTTATGAAATTAAAGATGGAAAAATATTGATTGGAGAAGGAGACAAGTGGCTCGAGGTTTTAGGCTGTGGAATGGTTCATCCAAATGTTTTAAAAAATGTAAAAGTAAACCCTGGTGAATTCCAAGGATATGCATTTGGGATGGGCATAGATAGATTGGCAATGCTTAAATATGGGATTAATGATTTAAGAGCATTTTTTGATTGTGATTATAGATGGCTAAATCATTTTGGGTTTGATCCAATAGATGTGCCAACAAACTATAGAGGCTTGAGCAGATGAAGATCACAACAAACTGGCTTAAAGAACATTTGGAAACCAAACTTAGTGAAAATCAAATTATAGATAGACTTACAGATATTGGTTTGGAAGTAGAGGGTGTTGACAGCCAATCAAGTGAGCTAGATAGCTTCATAGTTGCTAAAATTTTAAAAGCAGAAAAACATCCTGATGCAGACAGACTTAGTGTTTGTGATGTAGACATTGGATTAAGTGATTCCATTAAAGTTGTTTGTGGTGCACCTAATGTAAAAGAAGGACTACTGACAATTTATGCACCACCAGGTGCAGTAGTGCCAAAAAACCAGATGAAATTAGTGATAAGTAAGATAAGAGGTGTCACCTCGCATGGAATGCTTTGTTCGGAGGCTGAGCTCAACTTATCAAATGAAAGCGATGGCATTACAGAACTTTCTCCAAAAAAATATGAAAAAAAAATAGGCGAAAATTATTTTCCTAAAAGCAGCATAAATGTAATTGATATTTCTATTACACCAAATAGAGCAGATTGTTTGGGTGTAAGAGGAATAGCAAGAGATTTAGCTACAGCAGGTTCTGGTGCATTAAAAAAATTAAAGATAGAGAGGTTAATTCAAAAAAATAAACAAAAAATAAGTATAAAAATAATTAAAGAAAAAAACCAAGGATGTACTTCTTTTGGAAGCTGTTTAATTACAGGTGTAAAAAATACAGAAAGTCCAGATTGGTTAAAGAAAAAAATAATATCATTAGGTCAAAAACCAATCTCTGCAATAGTTGATATTACAAATTATGTAATGTTTGATTTGAATAGACCACTGCACGCTTATGATGCTGATAAAATAGATAAAGGAATAATCGTAAGGAATTCTAAAAAAGGTGAAAAATTTAAAGCTTTGGATGAGAAAGATTACAACCTTGAAGACGGTATGTGCGTTATTACAGATGCTTTAGGAATATTAGGTTTGGGAGGAATTATTGGCGGCACAAGGTCTGGAACTGAACTTGATACAAAAAATGTATTAATTGAGTCAGCTTATTTTAATCCAAGATTAATTAGAAAGACCTCAAAAATTTTAAATATTGATACAGATGCAAAGTTTAGATTTGAAAGAGGTATTGATCCATTATCAATAGAACAAGGACTCCAACGAGCTGCCGAACTAATTAAAAAAATTTGCGGAGGAGAAATTAGTAAATTTGATATTCAAAAAATAGAAAATATAAAAAATAGCTTTGTAAAATTTGACATGAAGTTATTTGAAAAAATAACAGGCTTTAAAATTGACCAAAAAGAAATGACTAAAATTTTAACTAATTTAGGTTTCAAAATAAAAAAACAAAAAAGTTTATTACTGTTAACAGTACCATCATGGCGACATGACATTGAGCAAGAGGTGGATATAGTCGAAGAGCTAGTGAGAATTAAAGGTTATGACCAAATTAAGATGATCGAACCTGAAAAGGTTAGAAATAAAAATACCTTAAATAAAGCACAAAAATTATTTCATTTCTTACAGAGGGCCATTGCATCAAAGGGATACTTCGAAGCCATTACATGGTCTTTTACTGACAGTAAAGTTAATCAACTATTTATTGAGAATAATACAGAAATCAAGATAGTTAATCCCATAAGCACAGATTTAAATGTATTGAGAAGTTCAATTTTTTCAAATTTAATTATTAATCTAAAAAAAAATTTAGTAAGAGGATTTAAAGATTTATCAATATTTGAAATAGGTCCAACTTTTTCAGGATTTAAACCAGGTGAACAACAAACTGTAGTCAGTGGATTAAGAACTGGAAAACTATCTAGACATAGTTGGGTGGAACAAGAGAGATTTGTTGATGTTTTTGACGTTAAAAGAGATGTTGTTCAAAGTTTAGTTGAAGCCGGATTTAACAAAGACAAATTCTATATTGATGACAAAACACCAAACTATTATCACCCAGGAAAATCCGGAAGAATATTTTTAAATAAGGATCAAGAAAAAGTAGTAGCTTTTTTTGGTGATATTCACCCAAATATATTAAAAAAATTAGATATTAAAACTGAATCATTAGTAGGGTTTGAAATATTTTTAGACAATATAAAACAACCAAAAAAATCATTAAAAAATCAAAAAACTCAATATAGATATTCTGACTTTCAAAAATCAGAAAGAGATTTTGCTTTTGTTTTAGATAAAAATTTTAAGGTCCAGGAATTAATAGAGATAATTACTAATATAGATAAAGATTTAATAAAATCTGTTAAAGTATTTGATGTTTATCAGGGTGAAAATATTGATGAAAGAAAAAAATCGATTGCATTAAATGTTACAATTCAATCTTTAGAAAAAACACTTAATGAAGAAGATTTAAATAAGATAAGCCAGCTTATTATTTCAACTGTAGAATCAAAAACAGACGCTAAGATTAGAGCGTAGTCATGACAAAAATTGACCATATAAGAAACTTTGCAATTATTGCACATATTGATCATGGCAAATCAACTATAGCAGATAGAATAATTCATAACTGTGGTGGACTTACTGAAAGAGAAATGAAAGCTCAAGTTCTAGATTCTATGGATATAGAGCGTGAAAGGGGAATAACAATTAAAGCCCAAACAGTAAAACTTAATTATCAGGCTAAAGATGGGAAAAAATATATTTTAAATATTATTGATACTCCAGGTCATGTAGATTTTAGTTATGAGGTTAGTAGATCTTTATATGCTTGTGAAGGGTCTATTTTAATTGTTGATAGTACCCAGGGTGTTGAGGCTCAAACATTAGCAAATGTTTACCAAGCACTGGATACCAATCATGAGATAGTTCCAGTTTTAAATAAAGTTGATTTACCAGCTTCGGATTTAGAAAAAACAAAAAAGCAAATAGAAGATGTAATTGGAATTGATACTGAAAATGCCATACCATGTTCAGGGAAAACTGGTGAAGGAATTGAAGATATCTTAGAGCAAATCATAATATCATTGCCTGGACCAGAAGGGGAAAAAGATGCAGACTTAAAATGTTTATTAGTTGATAGTTGGTATGACACTTATCTAGGGGTAGTTATCTTAGTTAGAATTATTGATGGAAAAATTTCAAAAAATATGAAAATTAAAATGATGTCTACTAACCAAGATTATATTGTTGAAAAAGTTGGAATATTTACACCTAAAGCTACTGATATTAATGAATTAAACGCTGGAGAAATTGGATTTATAACAACTGGAATAAAAGTTTTATCAGATACAAAAGTTGGAGATACTATTTGTGATGCTGGCAAACCTCTTCAGAAGGCTTTGCCAGGGTTTAAGCCAAGTAAACCAGTGGTATTTTGTGGGCTGTTTCCAGTAGACAGTTCCGAGTATCAGAAACTAAAAGATGGCCTAGGTAAACTACAATTAAATGATGCTAGCTTTTCTTTTGAAGCAGAGTCTTCTACAGCATTAGGACTGGGTTTTAGGTGTGGTTTTTTAGGTTTGCTTCATTTAGAAATAATTACTGAAAGATTAGAGAGAGAATTTGACATAAATTTATTAACAACAACACCAGGTGTTGTATACAAAGTTCATCTAAATAAAGGGGAAATAATAAATTTACATAATCCATCTAGCTTACCAGACCCAACATATATTAAGTTAATTGAGGAGCCCTGGATAAAAGCTACAATTATTACACCAGATGAATATCTTGGCTCAATAATTAAGATATGCCAAGATAAAAGAGGAATACAAACTAATTTAAGCTACTCAGGGAATAGAGCCGTGTTAAATTATGAAATTCCACTGAATGAAGTTGTTTTTGATTTTAATGATAGGCTTAAGTCTATGACAAGTGGTTATGCTAGTTTTGATTATGAAATTATAGATCATAGAGAAGGTGACTTAGTTAAACTGGGAATCTTAGTAAACGCAGAACCTGTTGATGCTCTATCCATGATGGTTCATAAAGATTTTGCACAAAATGTAGGAAGAGAAGTCTGTGAAAAATTGAAAGAATTAATACCAAGACATAATTTCATGATACCGGTGCAAGCAGCAATAGGAGGAAAAATTATAGCTAGAGAAACCATAAAAGGATTTAAAAAAGATGTTTTAACAAAAATTCATGGTGGTGGAGCTACTGATAGAAAAAGAAAACTATTAGAAAAACAAAAAAAAGGAAAAGCTAGAGGCAAACAATTTGGTAAGGTAGAAATACCACAGGAAGCTTTCATAGGTGTTCTTAAAATTAAAAAAGAGTAATAATGAATAAAATTAATTGGGGAATTATTGGACTGGGTGATATTGCTCTTAAATTTTCAAATGCTTTTGACAAGATGCAAAATGCGAGATTAGTTGCAGTTGCAAGCATGGATGGAAGTAAATTAAAAAAATTTAGTGAAAGATTTAATATAAAAAAAGAATTTCAATTTGATAAATATGAAGACTTGTTAAATTGTGAGGAAGTAGACATTGTATACATAGCTTTACCAAATTCCTTGCATAAAGATTGGGTTTTACAAGCTCTTAAGAAAAAAAAAAATGTTTTAGTGGAAAAACCTGCTGTAATTAATTTTGCCGAAGCAAATGAAATAAAAGATTACTTAAACTCAACTAATCTTTTTTTTAGCGAAGCTTTTATGTACAGATATCATCCACAAATAAATTCAGTAATAAATATAATAAAAGATAATACAATTGGAAATTTATTATCTATGAAATCTTTTTTTGGAGTAAATATTCTTACTAAAAAAAAGCTATATTTTTTTAATAAAAAAAAAAAAATAGATCCAAAGTCCAGACTTTTTAATAAAGAATTAGGTGGGGGGTGTATTTTAGATTTAGGATGTTACCCCTCATCTTTTAGTTTATTAATTGGATCTTTAGTGGGGAATGTAAGTAAAGATAATTTAAGATTACACAATGTTGTAAAGCAAATTGGTGAAACAGAAGTTGATATTGATTCTTCTGCTGAATTATTATTTCAAGGTGGCTTTAAATCTAAGATATTTGCCTCATTTAAAAATAATCTAGGTAGTGGCAGTGTAATTATTGGAGAAAAAGGAACAATAATTTTGAATAATACTTGGACGGGTGGTGATATAATTTTAAAAATTAAAAACAATAATGATAAAATTATTAAACATGATTCTAATAAAAATGTTTATGCATATCAAATTAATGAAATTAGTCAGAGATTGTTGAATGGAACAAATAGTTCTAGTTTCCCTGTAATGAGTTTAAATGAAACTTTAACAAATATGAAAGTAGTTGAAAATTGGTTAAATTATTAGATTACAGCAACAATATAGCATTTTTCAAAGTTAAAGATTAATTAATGAAGTTAACAAAAATTTTACAAAGAGTATTCAAAAAAACTTTTCAAAATGTATTTAAAATAATTTATGGTCGAATTAAAATATTAGACAGTGACTCTAAAATTTATTTTAAAAAACATAAAATTGAAAAAATTAATGTTAACGGACAAAATTATGAAGTTAATAAAAACGTCTATGAAATAGAGAATGCAAGAGTTTATACAGATTTAGTTGAGCATGTAGCAATAATAAAAGATAATTTTATTTTACCAGAAATATCATATCAACAAGTCAACGGTAAATTAAAAAACACAACTTATAATAAAGTTTTAATTGGTGGAACAAATAGATTAAAAAAAAAATTTAAAGGATCTATATTATCACTTATACAAGGAGGAAGTGGGAATAACTATTTTCATTTTTTATTTGATATAATACCTAAAATTTTATTACTTGAAAAAAAGAATTTGCTTAACAAGATAGATTTATTTTTGGTTCCAGATATTAAAAATTGGCAAAAAACGATATTATCAAATTTTGGAATTTCTGAAAAACAACTTTTAAATAGCAGTAAATTTAGACACATAGAGGCAGAGAAGATTTATGCAGTAGATCACCTATGGTATATGAAAGGAATAGTGCAAGATGAAATTACCAATATTCCAAATTGGATAATTTATGCTTTGAGAGAAAAATTTTTAAGATATTCAAATAAAATTCCTATAGCTGATAAAATTTTTATAGACCGCTCTGACTCAGTTTTTAATCATTGTAAGTTAGTAAATAATGAAGAAATAAAAGAGTATTTAATAAAAAATAATTTTAAAAGTTATCAAATTAGTAAATTAAATTTCCTTGAACAAATTAATTTATTTAAAAATGCTAAAATCATTGTAGGCCCTCATGGGGCAGCTTTTTCAAATATTATTTTTTCAAACCCTGGATTAAAGATTGTAGAATTAATTCCTAAAAGTCATCCCAGTATAAAGTGTAAAAAATTTTCTGATTTATTAGGATTTAACTATACAAGAGTTAATTTAGATTTAATAGATAATCAAATTGAAAATAAAAAAGGTGATATGAAAATATCAGTTACTCATTTAAAAGAAATTATAAACAAAGTTCTATAAAATCCATTTTTTAAATTTATTTTTATTTTTCAAAATATACCCAGGAAAAGAATTATTTAAGCTCTCTTTTATGTAAGTAATATTTCTTCCAAATAAATCCCTACGATTTTTGATATTTTTTTTAATAATCTTTATATCTGAATATTTGCTTTTTGAAAATTCAACATGGGCGAAAGTTTTAAGCTTTTTTGATATTGCTGATGGAGAAATTATTGAATTAAAATGCCAACCTCCATTCTCAAATATTTCTATACTTTTTTCTTTATAAAATTTCCACAATGGTTTATTTAAATTTTTTCTTAATATTTTTTGTCTCATATAATTGATAGATTTTAAATCTTTTCTTTTACAAATTCTTGTACCCTCCCAGGGACTCTCATTCTTATTGAAAAGGTTAAATTTGTAACAGTACATTTTTTGAAGAAAGATACCGTATTTTTTTTTAAGACTAAAATTTTTTAAAATTTTAGGATTTGGTATTTCATCAGGATCAGAAAACATTATATAATCTTCGAGGCCAACGTTATTCAATTTTTCTAAAATATATTCCCTCTGTAATGATTGATTTTTCCAAGGAGAGTTTTTGAGACCAAATGGTTTATCAAAAACTAAATAAATTATTTTATCTTTAAATTTTTTATTTAATATTTTAAAATTTAATTTCTTTTTTTTACCTTTATGATCAAATTTAGACTCACAAACCACAAAGTAATCAACGCTATTATTCAAAATTTCAAATCTAATATTAGAAATCATATTTTCTTGAAAAAAAGTTATACAATCAAATATTTTTGGTCTCATAAGTCAATTTTTTAAAATTTAATATGATAAATTATTAACTTATATTATCTTTAAAAAAACAACTTTTAAATGAATTGTAAAATTAATTAATTAAAATATATGATAAATGTAAATGAATTAACTATACAAATTGTTTTATATGAGGAAACAAAAGAGTTAATCTTTGAATGTTTGGAAAATATTAAAAATTTTCAAATATTAATTTTAGATAATTCAAATAATAAAAACCTCAGAGAAAAAATAATTAATAAATTTGATATTAAGGAATACTTTATTTTAAATAAAAATTTGGGTTATAGTAAAGGTCATAATTTCTTATCTAAAAAAGTTGATACTAAATATATTTTAATCTTAAATGCTGACTGCCAAATTGATGAAAGCAATATAAAAAAACTCTTACATTCATATAAAAAATATAATGATAGTGGTATCGTTGGTCCAACTTCATTTAATAAAAAATTTGAGCAAACTTATAATGGAGGCTTATTATTTGAAAATGAAAATAGCGATAAAAATAAAATTACTGAAATTAGTGGTGATACTTGTTTCCAAAAAATTCTTGGTTCTGCAATGTTAATAGAAAAAAATTTATTTTTTGATGTGGGCATGTTTAATGAAAATATGTTTTTATTTTTTTCAGATTATGATTTGTGTAAAAAAATTAGAAAATCGAATAAATCTGTGATTCAAATCAAATCTGCAATAGCATTTCACACGCATGGATATAGCAAAGTAAGAAACGTTTTAAAAAGAATTTTTTTAAAGGAATTTAATATGACCTATGATCAGTTGTATTACCTCTATATAAATAAACATGAAAATATTTTATTAAAAAAATTGAAAAAACAAAAATTTAATTATTTGTTTAAGTTAATCATAAGTTTATTTCTATTTAGATTTGATAAATTTATATATTACTATTCTAAAATTCTGGCTTATTATAAATTTATTATAAAAAATTAATTTTATTAATTTATTAATATCAAAAAAATATTAAAGATTTTTTTTGGGCTAACAATGATTTAATTATTGAATATAAAGTTTGGAGAGATGGCCGAGTGGTTGAAGGCGCACGCTTGGAAAGTGTGTAAAGGAGCAATTCTTTCATGGGTTCGAATCCCATTCTCTCCGCCATCCAATATAGCCTGAATTTAATAGTTAATTAGGATGTATAATTGACAATAATTAATTAAATTTAAATCATTTTTTAATAAAAAATGTTATGCTTCTTTTTTCCATAAACTAAAAAAATGTCAAATAACACAGCATATCAAGCAGACTCCATCAAAGTTCTTAAAGGTCTCGAGGCAGTTCGAAAAAGACCTGGAATGTACATTGGTGATACTGATGATGGAACTGGTTTACATCATATGGTCTATGAGGTTATTGATAATTCAATTGATGAAGCTTTAGCAGGTCATTGTAACAATATTTTTGTAAAGATAAATTCTAATGGAACGGTAACTGTAAAAGATGATGGTCGAGGTATCCCAGTTGACATGCATAAAGGTGAAAAAAAATCTGCTGCCGAAGTAATTATGACCCAATTACATGCAGGTGGAAAGTTTGATCATGATTCTTATAAAGTTTCAGGGGGTTTGCATGGCGTAGGTGTTTCGGTTGTTAATGCACTCTCTGAGAAATTAGAATTAGAAATTAATAGAGATGGTAAAAAATATTATATAGAATTTAAAGATGGTGAAGCAAAAAAACCGCTTAAAGAAATTGGAAAATCTAAAGATACAGGTACACAAATAACATTTCTTCCATCAAAAGAAATTTTTTCTTCAATTAAATTTAGTGGAAATATTTTAATAAAAAGAATGCGTGAGTTGGCATTCTTAAATAAAGGAATTAAGATTACTTTTGTAGATGGCTCTCATAAAAAAGAAAAAGTTGAAGATTTTAGATATGATGGCGGTGTTTCAGAATTTGTTGAATATTTAGATGAAAAGCGAGAAAAGTTACAAAATAAAAATGGTAATGATTTATTTAAAAAGCCCATTTATACTGAAGGTAAAAAAAATGATATTGAAATTGAATGTTCATTGAAATGGAATGCAGGTTATTCAGAAGATGTTTTGCCTTACACAAATAATATTTATCAAAAAGATGGTGGTACGCATGTATTGGGATTCAGAAGCGCCTTAACAAGAATAATAAATAAATACGCTAATGAACATAATCTATTAAAGAAAAATAAATTAACGATTTCTGGGGATGACATAAAAGAGGGATTAACTTGTGTTTTATCCACAAAAATTCCTGATCCAAAGTTTTCTTCACAGACTAAAGATAAACTAGTTTCATCAGAGGTTAGAATGATTGTGGAGTCAATTGTAAATGAAAAATTGTCTATTTGGTTTGATCAGAATCCATCTGTTGCAAAAATTATACTTGCAAAAATTATTCAAGCAGCAATGGCAAGAGATGTTGCAAGAAAAGCAAGAGAGAATGTTAGAAGAAAAGGTGCTTTGGAATTAAGTGGTTTGCCTGGTAAATTAGCAGACTGTCAAATTAGCAAACAAGAAGGGACAGAATTATTTATTGTTGAGGGGGACTCAGCAGGAGGTTCAGCAAAACAAGGCAGAAATAGATCTAATCAAGCAGTTTTGCCTTTGAGAGGTAAAATTTTAAATACTTATGTTGAAGATGTAACAGTTAAAAAAAATGGTAATGGAGATGGATCAGAACAACAAAGAACTAAAGCATTATCAAAAATGATCTCCTCGAATGAAATAGTCACCTTAATTAATGCGTTGGGATTAGATCCAAAAGTACATGAAATTGACTTAAAAGATTTAAGATATGGCAAAATAATAATAATGACTGACGCCGATGTTGATGGCTCTCATATTAGAGCACTTCTATTAACTTTCTTTAACAACAAACCATTTAATAAATTAATTGAAAATGGACATGTATATTTAGCTCAACCACCATTGTTTAAAATCAACAAAGGTTCTAAAGGAATTTATATTAAAGATGAAAAAGAATTAGAGGACTACATAATAAATAACAATAAAGAATTAAAAAAAATTAAAAAAGGGTCTAAAGAATTTATAAAAGCATTAGATATAGAAAAATCTAAAATGAGCATCCAAAGATTTAAAGGTTTGGGTGAAATGAATCCCGAAGAATTATGGAGTACAACTCTTGATCCTGAAACACGAAATTTACTTCAAGTGCAATACTCTAAAGATCTTAAAAAAGATCAGAGTTTGATACATACTTTAATGGGCAATGATGTTGCGTTACGAAAGGATTTTATTATATCTAATGCAATAAATGTTCAGAATCTTGACATCTAATAATGAAGTTTTTTGAAACTTCAAAGTATCATACGTTTAAAAAATCAACTTACATAAGTTTAAGATGGATTGGAATAGTCGGACAATTAATTGCTATTAATACTGTATTTTTTTTCTTAAATTTTGACTTTAATTTTTTATTTGCAAACTTGGTTATTTTTGTAGGTGTATTAAGTAATTTATTCTTAACATTTATTTATAAAAAAACTCAATTATCAGACAGATCAGCATTAATTTTTTTAATAATTGATATATCTCAACTAGGTGTTTTGCTTTATTTAACAGGAGGTGTCTCTAATCCTTTTGTAATTTTTTTATTAATTCCAAGTGTTTTTTCATCATCGAATTTAAGCTTCAAGACCAACTCTTTACTTGTATTTTTAACTACAATTCTAATTATCATCCTTACATTTTATTCATCAGAATTACCTGGTCCTTTAAGTGACCATTTTCATGTAAGCCCATTTTATTATTATTCTATTCCGTTAGCCTTAATTATTGCTTTACTTTTTTTGAATTTTTTTGCCATGACATTTGGAACGGAGTCTCGATTAAGAAAAGAGGCTTTAGCAAAAATGGAGGAGGTTATGGCAAAGGAACATGAGTTACTATCTTTAGGTGGGCAAGCAGCAGCAGCAGCACATTCTCTTGGAACACCTCTCTCGACAATAAAAATAATAACTCAAGACTTAACAAAACAATTTAAAGGACAAAAAGATATTGAAAAAGATATAGAATTGTTATCAAGCCAAGTAGAAAGATGTAATAAAATTTTAAAACGTTTGAGTTTAAATCCAGTAGAGGAGGATGATTTTATTGATAAAGATTTAACAATGAGAGATTATATAAGTGAAATTATTTCATCATTTAAAGAGATAAGTAATAAGAGTTTTGTCTTTAACTTTGACCAAGACTCTAATATTAAAAAAATAACAAAATCTATTGAAATAGTTTATGGTTTAAGAAACTTTATTGGTAATGCTAATAAATTTTCTAGTAATACAATTTATATTAATCTTAAAAGTGATAGTGAAATAACCCAAATCACTATTGAGGATGATGGCAATGGTTATCCAAAAGATGTTTTACCAAAAATTGGGGAGCCATATTTAAGATCAAATAACTCATCAGATTTAAGATCAAATAACTCATCAGAAAGATCCAAAACAGGCTTAGGTCTTGGATTGTTTATAGGAAAAACACTTTTAGAAAAAAACTTTGCATCAATAAATTGTAGAAATTCTAAAACTAGAAGTGGTGCCGAAGTTATTGTTAAATGGAATAACAAAGATTTATTTAATATTTAGTGCAACTTTTTTTTAGTATCAAACAAAGTACTTAATTGAGATATCATCACATCACCTAATTCATTGACATCAGTAATTTTTATTGCTTTATCATAATATCTAGAAACATCATGCCCAATTCCAATCGCCAAAACCTCTATTTCAGTTTTATTTTCTATAAATTTAACCATCTTTTTTAAGTGCTTTTCTAAAAAATCACCCGAATTAACAGAAAGAGTAGAGTCATCAACTGGCGCACCATCAGAGATGACCATTAATATTTTTCTTTCTTCTTTTCTTTTCTTTATTCTATTATATGCCCACAAAATTGCCTCCCCATCTATATTTTCCTTAAGCAAACCTTCTTTAAGCATGAGACCTAAATTATTTTTAGCTTGGCGCCAGTGAGTGTCTGCACTTTTATAAATTATATGTCTTAAATCATTTAATCTCCCAGGTGTTTTGGGTTTCGAATTTTTATTCCATAACTCTCTACTTTGACCACCCTTCCAGTTTTTTGTTGTAAAACCTAAAATCTCAACTTTAACAGAACATCTCTCAAGAGTTCTGGACAATATGTCAGCACAAATTGCTGCAATTGTAATAGGTCTTCCTCTCATTGAGCCAGAATTATCAATCAGCAAAGTTACAATCGTATCTTGAAAATCTAAATCTTTTTCTTTTTTAAATGAAAGTGAGTTATATGGGTCCATTATAATTCTGGGTAACTTTGAACTATCAAGCAAACCCTCTTCTAAGTCAAATTCCCAAGCTCTGTTCTGTTTTGCAAGCAGTTGTCTTTGAAGTTTGTTTGCAAGTTTAGTAATGATATCTTGAAAACCAACTAATTGTTGGTCTAAAGTTTTTCTAAGTTTGGTTGCCTCATCAGCATTCTCTAAATTTTCAGCTTTAGTAATCTCATCATATTGTAGAGTAAAAATTTTGTAATCTAGATTAATGTTATCAATATTTTTTTGAATAATTTGTTCTGAGCTCTGCTCATCTGACTCATTATCTAGAAGCTGTTCATCTAAATTAAATTCATCAACATTATAATCAGCACCTAAAGTAGCCTGAGTTTCTTGATCATTGTTATCCTCTTTATTATTTTCAGAATCTTTGTCTTGATCTTCATTTGAAGGATTATTTTGTACTTGATCTTGGTTTTCTTCTTTTCTTTCATCACCTTCTTCACTTTGAAAGATATCCATTTCCTCCAAAATCTCTGTAAATCTTGAGCTATATTTATTTTGATTTTCCAAATTTTCTTGTAAAAATTTTTTGTGCTTATCTATTGATTTTTCGAAGTCTTTTTCCCAAAAATTTAACATTTTTGTTGTTAAGGTATTCAGTTTAATTTGATGAAAGTTTTTAAGCATATAAAGCTCAAATGCTTCAGTAACAGGAACGTCTTCTTTAGTTCTTAACTTATCTTTTCTTTTACGGTTTATTATTTGAGTATAATTTTCATTAAAATTTTTTTTTATCCCTCTAAGCATCCCTCCGCCAAGTGACTCATATCGAATTTTTTCAGCTATGTTATAAAGAGATTTTGATGAATTTTTAGTTGGTAAATTTTTTTTATATATTTTTTCGTCTGAAAATTTTTTTTTTAATGCAACAGAATCTGTTTCTGCGCGCAGTCTAATAAAGTCACTTGGATTTATTAAATTATCAATTTCAATTGTATTGATATATTCCGAATTTTTATTTTTAGAAGTTTTATCATTTAAGGTAAAATCATCAGAAATTACTTTAGCGGTTGATGTTAAAGCAAGTCTAAATTTTTCTATTAGGTCGGTATCCTTACTGCTCATTTAAATTTGAATATTTACCAGTGACTCTGGCAACTCTTCACCAAAACACCTTTGATAATATTCTGCGATAGTATTTTTTTCAATATCATCACATTTATTAAGAAAAGTTACTCTAAAAGCGTAACCAGTATCTTTGAAAATCTCTGAATTTTCTGCCCAATGCATAACGGTTCTTGGACTCATTACTGTTGAAATATCACCTGCAACAAAACCCTTTCTTGTTAAAGAAGCTACCTTAATCATGTTTGCAACTTTTTCTTTACCTCTGGAGTTATTAAGATTTTTATTTTTTGCTAAAATTATATCCATTTCTCTTTCAAGGCTTAGATAGTTTAAAGTTGTAACTATGTTCCATCTGTCCATTTGACCTTGATTTATTTGTTGAGTTCCATGATAAAGACCTGTTGTGTCACCAAGACCAATTGTATTAGATGTAGCAAATAATCTAAAAAATTTATGTTGTTTAATAACTTTATTTTTATCTAAAAGAGTGAAATTACCTTCAGCTTCTAAAACTCTTTGAATTACAAACATTACATCTGGCCTTCCAGCATCATATTCATCAAAAACAAGAGCTACTGGATTTTGTATAGACCAAGGTAAGATCCCTTCATTGAATTGGGTGATTTGTTTTCCATCTTTTAAGACGATTGCATCTTTCCCAATTAAATCAATTCTACTTACATGACTATCAAGGTTAACACGAATGCAGGGCCAGTTCAGTCTTGCGGCTATTTGTTCAATATGAGTAGATTTCCCTGTGCCATGATAGCCTTGGACCAGCACCCTCTTATTAAAAGCAAAACCAGATATTATTGCCAATGTTGTGTCTCTATCAAATTTATAACTCTTATCAATTTCAGGAACGTATTCATTTTTTTTTGAAAATGCATCTACTTCCATTTCAGAGTCGATACCAAAAGTTTGTTTTAAAGAAACTTTAATGTCTGGTTGTATGTTAAGGTTTGGTGTCAATTTTTTCTTTATATGTATTTTTAAGTTGTGTGTAAGCTAAAGTAATTAATTTTAGTTTTTCTTCGTATTTTTTATTTCCAGCATTTATATCTGGGTGAAATTTTTTGACAAGTAATTTGAACTTATCCTGTATTTTTTTCCATGTTAAACCGACAGAAACCCCCAATATACCAAAAGCTTTTATATCATTATGATTAAATTTAAATTGACGCATATGATCATAATCACCATTAATTTTATCTTTATCCAACTCATCTCTGAGTGTGTTATTCCACAAAATTTTAAAAAAATTATCAGATGAACTGAAGCTTTGAGTAGGTTTGTGCCAAACCATATCTGATTTTAAAAAATTCATTACTTGATCGTCATTCATACCTGAAAAATAATTCCAATTTTTATTAAAATCTTTTACATGCTCCAAACATAACATGCGATATTTTTTGCTATTATCCTTTTCAACAGGTGCTTTATATTCACCTATTTCTTTACAATTATTCCAGTCGCAAATATTTTTCATGATATAGTAAGTAATATTTATGGATATAAATAATTTAATTGCAATCGTAAAAAAAAAATTAAATGATGAAATTGTGATTGAAAAAATTGAAATTGAAGATAAGTCATTTCTGCATAAAAACCATTCAGGTCATCAAGAGGGGAAATTTCATTTGAGACTTATTATCAATTCAGATGAACTAAAAGAGCTAAATAGAATCGAAAGTAACAAAAAGATTTATAAAACCTTAAATGAAGAAATAAAAAAATACATTCATTCTTTACAAATTTTAATTAGCTAATTCTTTTTTTAAAAATTTTTTAATTTTTAAGCTATTATATTCATTATCTATGACAGTTGAACCAATTTTTTTTAGCAATATAAGATTTATTTTTTCCGAAATATTTTTTTTATCCCTCATCATAAAAGTTAAAATTGTATTTAAATTTTTTGGTGAAAAATAATTCTTAATATCCGATGGAAGCTTCATCTTAAGTATATGCTGTATCACTTGATTATATTCCTCAAGTTTGATTAACTTGATATCATAGCTAAATTTTAGTGCCGTAGTAATTCCTAATATCACTGCTTCGCCATGATTTAATTTTTTAGAGTACCCAAGCGTCGCCTCGTAAGCGTGTGCGAACGTATGACCAAAGTTTAATATTTTCCTTAGACCTTTTTCTTTTTCATCATTTTCAACAACTTTTTTTTTAATTTTACAACTTTCAAAAATAGCTTTTTCAATAAATGGACTTTTCAAATTTAAAATATTTAAAGAGTTATTATTTAAATATTTATAAAAAATCTTATTTAAAATTAGTGAATGTTTTAAAATTTCACCATATCCAGAAACAACTTCTCTTTTAGGTAAAGATCTTAAAAATTCAGTATCGCTAATGACTATTTTAGGTTGATAAAAACTTCCTATAAGATTTTTACCTTCTATAGTGTTAACACCTGTTTTACCTCCTACGGATGAGTCTACTTGAGAGAGTAAGGTTGTTGGTACGTTGATAAATTTCAAACCTCTTTTATACAAACTGGCTGCAAAACCACCAACATCTCCGGTGATACCACCCCCAATAGCAATTACGCAATCTAGTCTTGAAAAGTTTTTATTCAACAAAATTTGTAAAATTTTATTAATATAATTTAAATTTTTGTTTTTTTCGTTAGCGTTAAATAGAAATTTAAATATTTTTTTTTTCTTTAAAGATTTAGTGATTCTTAAAATCATCTTACTTGGAACCTTTTTATCAATTACCAAAAGGCACTGATTAAAATTAATTGAACTTTTATTTAAGTGCAAAGCTAAATCTTTAATTATATTTGAACCAATTATTATTGGATAGTTTTCTGATTTAGTTTTTATATTAAGCTTAATGGGCTTCATAAATTTTTAGTATTTTTTTAACAACTTCATTTTTTGTAAGATTTTCACAATCAATTTTATACATAGCTTTTGAATAAACAATAGATCGTTTTTTGATCAGATCTGTAAGTTCATTTTTAGATGCCTTGAAAGCAACAGGCCTTTTTTGACTATTTTTAATTCTATTAACTAATGTTTTAATATCCCAGTTTAGCCAAAATGAAATATGATTATCTAATATTTCTCTTTTGATTTTGTTATTTAAAAAAGCCCCTCCACCAAGAGAAATTACTGTTTTGTTTTTTTTAAGTAATCTTAGTGTAGTCAACTCTTCAATTTCTCTAAAGTATTTTTCACCCTCATTTTCAAATATTTTTGAAATTGCTATACCTACTTTTTTTTCAATCTCTTGATCTATATCAATAAAATCAATATTTAGTTTTTTTGATACAATCGAGCCAATTGAGGTCTTGCCTGAACCCATCATACCTAAAAAAACTAAATTTTCTTTTGATTTCATAAGTTTCTGTATTGAAAAAACACAAATATGTCTTAATTTGATTTTAACCAACGTTATATGCAATTTAGAAGAAATACAAGTTCCAGCAAAGGCACCATTGGTTTAATTATAAAATTAGTCCTAGTTGTAGTTTTATTTTTTGTAACAATTTTTCTTTTAAGTAAAATAGACTTTCCAGCTCCTAAAAAACAAATAGAAAAAACCATCCCCAATGAAAATTTTAAAATTGTTAAATAATAATTATTTATCAATTCTATTAACCATTTTTTTTCTCAGTTTTAGTGTTAGTGCAGAAGATGAACCAATTGACATATGGAACATAGATCAAAATAATATTAAAGAAACTAAATCCAATAACAATCAAAATGATGAAAAAATTATTAATCAACAAATAACACAATCTAGTATTTATAATTTACAGTCTCAAAAGGAAACTGATGTAGTTCAAGTAGACTCATCATTAAATTCAAAAGAGGTAAAAATAATAGGGCTTTACGATCCAGAAGATTATGATCTTAAAATTGATATGTGGTCCAATTCAAATGGTGATCAGCTTAAATATCTTTTCTCAAATTTAGCAAAATTAAATTTATCTAAAGACGCCTCAGAATTAATGAATATAGCATTGTTAACTAATTCTTATTACCCTGAAATTAGCATTATAGAGGATGAATTTTTAAAAATTAAATCTGACTGGCTTATAAAAAATAAGAATAGAGATTTAATAGAAGAATATTTGATTAAAAATCAAATATTAAATCTACACCCTGAACTTAGTCGATATTTGGTTGATCAGTATTTATCAGAGTCCAATATTGAAAAAGCATGTGAATTATTTTTAAAAAATACTGAAGCTATTGACAATGAATACTTATCTAAATTTAATCTTTATTGTTTAGTTAATGATGGAAAAATTGAAGAAGCACAATTAATCTTTGATCTAAAAAAAGAACTTGGATTTAAAGATGAGTATTTTGAAAAAAAGCTTAATTATTTATTTGGCTTAACTGACAAATCTGATCTGGCTATTTCAGAGACTTCAATTTTAGATTTCCATCTAGCACACAGAACTAATCCTGATTTTATCTTTGAGCCTAAAAAAAATACCAATCCATTAATATGGAAATATTTATCTACTTCAAATTTGCTTTATAATATTGAAAAAATAGATATTACTGAATTAGATATTGCTGAATTAGATAAAATTTCATTAATTGAAAAAGCAACTCATGATAAAAATTATTCCGAGGATGATTTATTTTCTTTGTATAAAAGATTCCAGTTCAATATTAATCAACTCTTAAATGCATCAGAATCATATAAGTCACTTTCAAATGTAGAAGCACGAGCATTAGTTTATCAAAGAATTCTTTTAGAATCAGATATCAAAAAAAAATTGGAGTTAATCAAACTTTTAAAAGATTTATTTATAAAAGATAGCTATGCGAGCGCTTTTAATGATGAATTAAAAAAGTTTCTAAAAGCAATTGAGCCAGATCAAGTGCCACCTAATTTTACAAAATTTTACACCAAGTATTTAGAGGATGAAAATAAGGAATTAAACGATATTAAAGTCAATAAAGACATCCTACATCAGTCAAAATTAGTTAATTATTTCAATGGAGATTTTGCAAAATCCAAAATTGAAAAAGACTTAAATAGTTATTTAAAGAAAATAAAAAGAGATAAAAAATATCTCATATCCAAAAAAGATATTATGTTAATTGAGTCAATTAAGTCAGATGGTATTAAAATTTCAAAAAAATATGAAAATCTTTATGAAATAAATGGCTCAGAAATGCCAACTGACATCCAAGTAATGATTAACAATAATGAAATTGGCCCCGCATTGTTAAGAATAATTGAAGTTATTGGACAAGATGAACTTCGAGCTCTAGATGAAGATACGTTATATTTTATAATTAGTGCGCTTAATCAACTAAATATTGATTATATAAGAAATAAAATTTTATTAAAAGTTCTGCCTTTAAAAGTTTAGAAATTATAATAAAATAAACTCATTTATGGCAGTTAAAACTATACTAACCGAACCTAATAAATTGCTCAGACAAATTTCTAAACCTGTGGAACGAGTTGGTAGTGAGGAAAAAAAAATAATGGATGATATGCTGGAAACTATGTATGCGGCACTAGGGATAGGTCTTGCAGCAATTCAGATTGGAGTTCCAAAAAGAATTATAGTTATGGATATCAGTAAAGAAGAAGGAAAAAAGGAACCTAGATATTTTGTGAATCCAATTATCAAGAACAAAGATCCTTTAAAAGCTACTCATGAAGAAGGCTGCCTGTCTGTGCCTGATCAATTTGCAGAAATTGACAGACCCAGAAAATGTGAAGTAGAATACTTAGATTACAATGGAAAGAAACAATTATTGAAAGCAGAAGGATTGCTCTCAACATGCATACAGCATGAAATGGATCACTTAGAAGGTGTGTTATTTATTGACTATCTTTCAAAGTTAAAAAGATCAATGATTATTAAAAAATTATCCAAATTAAAATCAAATACAACAATTCTTTAATTGATGGCTAAAAAGATTGTTTTTATGGGTACCCCAATGTTTGCAGTACCGATCTTAAAATCTTTATATCAAAATGGGTATCCTATTTCAGATGTATATACTCAACCTCCTCAAAAATCTCAAAGAGGACAGAGAATAAACAAATCACCTATACAAGGCATTGCAGAAACTTTGAATTTAGAATTTAGAACACCAAAGTTTCTAAAAAATAATAGTGAAGAATTTGAATACTTTAAAAAAATAGATGCTGATCTCGTAATAGTTGTGGCTTATGGTCAAATAATCCCTAAAGAATTTTTAGATTTAGCAAAAAAAGGATTCATAAATATTCACGCATCAATACTTCCTAAGTGGAGAGGGGCAGCTCCTATACAACGATCGATAATGAATCTCGATAAAGAAACTGGTGTTAGTATTATGAAAATAGCAGAGAAATTAGATGCTGGTCCGGTATCTAATATTTATAAAATAGCTTTAGAAAATAATTTAAATGCAGTCGACGTTTCTGAAAAACTTTCTCTAATAGCAGCTAAAGAAATATTAGAAAATATTGACAACATATTAGAAGACAAGGTGAAATTTATTGAGCAAAATCATCTAAAAGCAACTTATGCATCTAAAATAAAAAAAACTGAGGGTAAAATTGATTGGAATGATAGTGCCAAAAAGATTATTGGAAAAATAAATGGCCTATATCCATCACCTGGAGCATTTTTTATTTTTAAAGGAGAAAGATATAAAATTTTAAAAGCAGAAATAAGTAACGGAATAGGAAATCCAGGTGAGGTTATTTCGGATTATTTGGAGATTGTTTGCGGGGAGAAACAATCTATTAAAATTAGTGAAATTCAGAGACAAGGAAAAAAACCACAAAATATTGGTGAATTTATGCTTGGATCGCAGATAAAAAAAGGTTCAATGATTTAAATGTTAAGATATCAATTGCTTGTCGAATATGTGGGCACAAATTTCAGAGGATGGCAAATCCAAAAAAAAGACTCAACTATTCAAGGACTAATTCAAAAAAATCTCACAAAACTCTTAAAAGAAAAAATAATCTTAAATGGTTCAGGAAGAACCGACACAGGAGTTCATGCGATTGAGCAATCAGCACATTTTGACTGTAAGAATGAAATTACAGATTTAATAAAATTTTTAAAATCAATGAATCATTTTTTAAATGAAAAAGGGATTGCAATAACCAAAGTCAAAAAAAGAAATAATAAATTTCATTCTAGATTTTCTGCGAAACAGCGAATTTATAAATATATAATTTTTAATCAAATAAGTGAGCCAGTTATTGAAAAAAAAAGAGGTTGGCATATTAGAAAGCCGTTGGATCTAGAGTTGATCAAAAAAGGTGCAAAAAAACTGTTAGGAACTAATGACTATTCTACTTTTAGATCGTCAAGCTGCCATGCTAAAAGCCCAATTAAAACAATTAAATCAATAAGAATTAAATCATCAAAAAATAGAGTTGAAATAGAGTTTAGATCGCAATCTTTTTTACAACAACAGGTAAGATCTATGGTGGGTTGTTTGAAATATCTTGGTGAAAAAAAATGGGATTTAAAAACTTTTGATAGGGCTTTTAAGTCAAAAAAAAGATTGCTTTGTGCACCACCTGCACCACCTGAGGGACTTTATTTAGTGAGAGTTATTTATTAGATTTTTTTGTTACTCATTGCAAATTTTTTATTTATTCGCCATCTAGATTCTGCTCTTACTATATAGCCACAACAATTTTTTGATTTACACCTGCAAGGAAACTGTTTGTAATTTTCGTCATACCCAAATCCATAATCACAAGTAAGTTCTTCACCTTTTTTTATATCCTTAATTGACTTGACCCACAATTTTAATCCTTTGCCATCATAATCACAATTATTGTTACAAGAATGATTAATTAATCTTGCAGTATTCGATGAAAAGTCGCCATCAAGATCATATTTTTTATTTATGGTAAACAAATAAATTGGTTTACTATTATCATATTTAACAGACTCTTCAGTCTGTTTTTTAGTTATCAGTTTTCCTTTATAATCAATTAATTTTGTGTCTTCTTTAATATTTTTTGTTGCGTAGAGTCCTCTACCTTTTTTATCAATATCAGACTTTTTGATTTTATATAATTTCATATCGTTTTATTTAGAGAGTTATTAAGAATTATCAATTAAATTCTATTAAAGCATCAACATGTCGTTGAGTGCTATCTTGAAGTGCTTTGAGATCATAACCACCTTCAAGAATTGAAACTACATTTCCTTTACAAAATGATTTTGAAAGTTCCAATGTTCTTTTGGTAAGTTTATAAAAATCTTCTGATTTTAATCTTAGTTGTGCTAAAGGATCATCAATATGAGCATCAAAACCAGCAGAAAATAGCAAAAATTCTGGTTTAAATTCTTTAATTTTATTTAATACATGCTCATAGGCATTTAAATATTCTTCCGCTGATGTTCCTGCGTCTAATGGAATGTTAAAAATATTATCAAATTTACCTTTTTCTTTTTCTGAACCTGAGCCTGGATAGTAGGGATATTGATGAGTTGAAATATATAAAACTTTCTCATTGTCATAAAATATATCCTGAGTTCCATTTCCATGATGAACATCAAAATCAATAATCGCAATTTTATTGTATTTATATTTTTTAATTAAGTAATTGGCACCTACGGCAACATTATTGTATATACAAAATCCCATCGCCTTCTCTTTTTTAGCATGATGACCTGGTGGCCGCACAGCACAAAATGCATTTTTAAATTCTTTATTTTGTACGCCATCAATTGCAGCAATAATTGAACCAACAGCATCTTTAGTTGCTTCCTTGCTCCCAGGAGAAACAACTGTATCACCATCAAGAAAAGCCAAACCATTTTTAGGAAAAGATTGATTAACTTGACTTATGTATTCAGATGAATGAGTATTTATCAAAAGAGATTGATCAAATTTTGTCGGTTTTTTCCATATGAGGTTTTTGTTATCCAACTTTTTAAAGTTATCTATTATAGCTGTAACCCTATCTATTTTTTCTGGATGTCCGTCCCCAGTATTATGATTTTGATAGGTATCTGAAGTAATTAAACCAGTTTTCACTTAAAATAGTTTTTTAAAATATTTGAATAAATTAATGTCAATTTTTTTAAATCAACTAGAGAAACGGCTTCATCTACTTTATGCATAGTTTTGCCAACTAAACCAAATTCTAAACATGGAGATATTTTTCTAATAAACCTGGCATCAGAAGTTCCTCCTGTTGTTGATAATTTAGGCTTAATTTTAGTAATTTTTTTAATGATATTTTGGATCATGTAAGTAGTGTTATTAGGCTTTGAAAGAAAAGCCTCTCCTGAAACATTATAATTAATTTTATGTTTTGATTTATTTTTATTACTTATTCTTTTTATAATTTTATTAATTTTCTTTTTAATTGAACTTGAAGAATGTTTGTTATTAAATCTTATATTGAAAGTGGCATTTGCCAAACCAGGTATAACATTGTCAGCAGAATTATTAATGTTAATTTTTGTTATCTCTAAATTTGTTGGTTGAAAATCTTTTGTTCCTTTATCGAATTTAATTTTTTTTAATTCATTTAGAATTTGCACAAGTGCTGTAGATGGATTGTTAGCTCTTTGTGGGTATGCCACATGACCCTGAATACCTATAATAGAAAGTCTACCAGTCATGCTTCCTCTTCGACCAATTTTAATCATTTCACCTAATTTATTAGGGTTAGTAGGTTCTCCAACTAAACAAAAATCTATCTTTTCTTTTTTCTTTTTTAAATAATCAACTACCTTTTTGGTTCCATTAATTGCAACTCCCTCTTCATCTCCTGTAATTAAAAGACTAATAGAGCCACCAAATTTTCTTTTATTTTTTAAGAAATCACTCGCTGCTGAAACAAATGCAGCTATTGAGCCCTTCATATCATTAGCACCTCGTCCAATTAAGTATCCTTTTTTAACGGAGGGTTTAAATGGGTTTACAGTCCAATCTTTTAAATTTCCTGCTGGTACGACGTCAAGGTGGCCTGCATAACAAAAATTTGGGCTTTTGTCTCCAAGTCGAGCATAAAGATTTTTAACTGGTTTGTTGTTTTTTTCTTTAAACTCAAGAACTTTGGTTTTAAAGCCAAGCGTTTTTAGTTTTTTTTCTAAAAATTTCATTATCCCAGCATCCACAGGAGTAACAGTTGGAAATTTAATTAACTCTTTTGCTAATTGAAGTTCATTAATAATACCCATTATAAAACTATTCTCTTAATAGATCGTTAACAGAAGTTTTAGATCTTGTCTTTTCATCTACTTGTTTGATTATTACTGCGCAATAAAGTGAAGGAGCAGAAGAATTATTTTTGTCAGGTAATGAACCGGGTACAACTACAGAGTAAGGAGGAATTTTTCCGTAAGTAATTTCTCCAGTTTTTCTATTCACTATTTTAGTCGATTGCCCAATATACATTCCCATACTTAAAACAGATCCTTCTCCAACAATAACACCTTCAACAACTTCTGACATAGCTCCAATAAAGCAATTATCTTCAATAATAGTAGGTAGTGCTTGAGCAGGTTCCAAGACACCTCCAATTCCACTTCCAGCTGAGACATGACAATTTTTTCCTATCTGGCAGCAACTACCAGCACGACTAAAAGTATCCATCATAGTACCCTCATCGATATACGCTCCAATATTTATATAGCATGGCATAAGCACTGCATTTTTTCCAACATACGATCCTTTTCTAACAGGAGAGTTTGGCACCATTCTAAACCCAGCTTTTTCATGATCCTCTTTAGTCCAACCAGCTGTTTTTCCTTTTAGTAAATGTGCTTTGTCATACCAACTACTGTATGGTCCAATTAAACTTTCCATTGGGTATATTCTAAAGCTTAACATGATAGCTTTTTTAATATGTTGATGAGTAACCCATTCACCATTTATTTTTTCAGCCACTCTTACTTTTCCGCTATCTAAGTCAGCAATCATTTGATTGATGGTATCTTTTAAACTTTGTTCAGAATTTAGGTTTACGTTATCTTTATTTTCCCACGCTTCATTAATAATTTTTTCTATATTGCTCATATTTTTTGTAGATAGTTAATTTATTTACTCTTTAATATATTAATTTCTTGAAGAAAAGAAGGCAAGCTCTTAATCTTATAATCTATGTAGGGTTTGTTTGAGTCTTTTTTTGCAAACGCTTCTTCATTTTCTAACCAGCAAGTTTTCATTCCTAAATTTTTAGCTTGTTCTAAATTATGTGCAATATCTTCAATTAAAATTGATTGATTTGGATCTAGATCAAATTTTTTAATTAGCTTTTTATATGGATCTAAGTGTGGTTTTGGAACAAAATCTGCATCCGTTATGTCAAAAGCTCCATCAAACAAACCATCAATACCCAATTGTTTTGTAACATTTTCAACATGCGCATGAGAACCATTTGTAAAGATAATCTTCTTTTCTTTTATTTTTATAAGCTCTTCTCTTAAAACCTCATCTTTTGGCAACCAACTAATATCAATATCATGAACGAATTCTAAAAATTCCTGGGGATCAATATTGTCATGATTCATTAATCCTGAAAGAGTTGTCCCATATTCATAAAAGTATTTTTTTTGAATTTCCTTAGCTTTTATCGCATCAATATTAAATTTTTTAGAGATGAAAGAGGACATCTTCTTATCTACTTCAGAAAAAACTTGAGTTTGACCACTATAAAGAGTGTTATCAAGATCAAATATCCAATATTTTATATTAATTAAATTTTTCATTGTCTAATTAGAGTTCCCGAACCTTTATCAGATAATAATTCAAAAAGAATAGAATGGTTTTTTCGACCATCAATAATTACAACACCTTTTACTCCATTGCCCGCAACATCTAAACAATTATTAATTTTTGGTATCATACCGCCTGAAATAATCTCTAGATCAATTAATTCTTTAGCTTTTTGAGAACTAATTTCAGGTATTAAATTTTTTTCATTATCTAGCACACCCTCTACATCACTAATAATCATTAATCTTCTAGCCTTTAATTCTTTGGCTATTGAACCAGCAACTGTGTCTGCATTGATATTAAATGTTTGATTATTTTTATCTAATCCTATTGGAGCCACAACAGGTACTTCATTAACTTTAATAATTTCTTTTAAAACATTAGTTTTAATATTAGTGGGAATTCCTACAAAACCCAATCTATCGCTTTCTGGTACTACAGTTATTATATTAAATTCCTTTGAGGTAATTCTTCTTGTTTTGCAAGATTGATTTTTTAGAGCATCAACAATTTCTTTATTAAATTCAATCAATACATCTTCAACTATATTGATAATATTTTTATCTGTAACTCTTAGCCCATTAATAAAATTACTTTTAATATTAAGTTCTAAGAGTTTAGCACTAATTCTTTTTCCACCACCATGGACAATTATAAGATTAAAACCAAGCTTATTTAATACCGCAATGTCTTTGATAAAAATATTAAATAGGTTTTGATCAACCAAGACACTTCCACCACACTTAATGACAATATATTCATTATTATATTTTACCAAATATCTTTTAACTTCATCAATTGAGGGACCATCTGATGGAAGGATTTTTTTTAACTCTTCTTCTTTTATATCCAACATTAAGTTGTTGTCTTGATGGTAGTTCGCTTCATTATGAAGACTTGTTGGGCCATAGTTAAGATATTGTTAACAGTCCAGTAGATCACTAGTCCTGCAGGGAATGGAGCCAAAATTACTGTAAGGAAAAGTGGGAAGAACATAAATATTTTTGCTTGCATAGGATCAGTTGGAGCTGGGTTAAGTTTTTGCTGGATAAACATTGAAACTCCCATTGCAATTGGCCAAGCACCAATCATTAAAAATGAAGGAACATCATATGGCAGCAAACCAAATAAGTTAAAGAGTGACGTGGGATCTCTTTCTGATAAATCCTGTATCCAACCAAAGAAAGGCATTTGCCTCATTTCAATGGTTACAAATAAAACCTTATATAGAGCAAAGAACACAGGTATCTGAACCAATATAGGCAAACAACCAGACATTGGATTAACCTTCTCTTTTTTGTAAAGAGCCATCATTTCTTGTTGTAATTTCATTTTATCACTTTTGTGAAGATCCTTCAGTCTTGCCATTTCTGGCTGTAGAGCCTTCATCTTGGCCATACTTTTAAATGAGAAATTGGCGAGTGGGAAAAAGGCCAATCTAATGCAAAATGTAATCGCTATAATTGCAAGACCATAGTTTCCTAATAACTTAAAAAAATAATCTATACCGTGGAATAGCGGTTTTGTAATAAAGTACATTATTCCCCAGTCTATTGCTAAATCAAACTTATCTATATTCAATGACTCAGCATATCCGTCAATTACATCTACCCTTTTAGCAGCTACTATTACTTGAATTTTATCCTCGATACTTGAGTTGCTTTTTAGCACCAGAGGTTCTGTGCCAACAAAATTTGCACGAAATTTATCTTTATAGTCAAATGTAGTTTTAAATTCCTTACCACTTGGTGGAATTAATGAAGTTATCCAAAATTTGTCTGAAATACCAAGCCACCCTTTTTGTGAAGTTCTTGAAAATTTTTCTTCTTGAATGTCGTCATAATCTTCCTCAATAAGCTCATCGTCTAATGTTGCCAAAAGACCTTCGTGAAGGATATAAAATTTGGATATGTCAGGAATTTCTTTTCTAATTATCTGTCCATAGGAATAAAAATCATATTCATTATTTGTTGAATTGACCACTCTTTGATTGATTGTAAATAAAAACTTATTATCTAAAGCTATTTCTTTTTCAAAGGTAATTCCTTGATCATTAGTCCAAGATAATTTCACAGGAGATTGATTGGTTAATCTCTTATTTCCTGATACTGACCAAATAGAGTTTGAATTTGGAATATCAATATTTTTATCAGTAGTTATAAAGCCACTTTCTATTAAGTATCCATCTTTAGTATTTCTAGGTGATAAAAGTTTAACTTTCTCAGCGCTATTTAAAGCCACATTATATTCTTTAAAAGTTAGGTCATCTATCACACCTCCCTTTAAAGATATAGACCCAATGATACTCTGATTTTCAAATTGAATTCTTTTACTTTGGTTTAAAGCCTCTTCTCTTGAAATTTCTGTTATATTTTCTTTTTGATCCAAACTAGGAGCATCGGTATTTTGTTCAGTTTTATTTTTTTCAGCTAAAATTTCTTTCGTAATTGGCGGTGGCGCGAAATACAGCGAATAAAGAATAATTACACAAGCTGATAAAGAAATGGCTGCTATGACGTTTCGAGTATCCATTATCTTTTAGCTTTCATCTCTTTTTTTACAGGATCAAATCCATCACCACCCCCTAAAAATTTAATTGGATGGCATGATAAAATTCTTTTTAGGCCGATGAAAATTCCTTTGGCTAGACCAAATTCTTTTAAGGCTTCAATACTATATTCTGAACATGTTGGTAAGTATCTACAAGATTGTCCAAACAAAGGACTGATAACAAATTTATATCCTTTGATTAATTTAATTAAGATGTGCGTAAAAATATTCATTATTTAATTTTTTCTAAATCCTGAAATAAGGTTTCTTTTATAATTATATATTCGTTGTTTAACATAGTTGGCTTAGCAATAACAAGGTATGAATAATCAAATTTTAAAGAAACCTTTTTTACAGCATCATTTAGTATATTTTTCAAACGTCTTTTGATTTTATTTCTCTTTATTGCATTGCCAATTTTTTTCTTAGTTACAAAGCTAATATTCAATTTATTATTATTTTTATCAGCCAATTTACCAAAAAAAATAGTTACGTATTTGTTAGAAATTTTTTTTTGGTTGAGGAGATTTTTGAATTCTTCGTTTTTTGAAAGAGCAAGTATTTTGCTTTTCATGTAAATTAAATTATTTTTTTTTAACAGTTGATGAAACAGTTAAATCTTTTCTTCCTCTAGCCCTTCGTTTTTTAAGAGTCTTTCGACCACCCTTGGTTTTCATCTTTGATCGAAAACCATGTTTTTTCAATCTTTTTCCTTTTTTGGGTTGGTATGTTCTTTTCATATAATGTGGCTAAATTTCTTTTAATAAATTTCGCACTTTATAGTAATTAAATATATAAATAGCAAATAGAAGTTTTTATTATTAACATCCAAATCAATGGAAAAATCTAAAAAAATTAAATTATTTATTGGTCTATTTTATGTTTCTCTAGTCAGTTTGTTTTTATTTATTTTTTTTTCAAAATTTAGTTTTCAAGAGATTTTTAGTTATGAATTTATAAAAAATAATCGTGATTATTTTTTTGAGCTGAGACAATCAAATTTACTTTTATTAGCTGTCTTATTTATCTTATTTGCAACTGTATGGGTATTTGCTGCTGGATTTGGATCTCCATTAGCATTATTTGCTGGCTTTATTTTTGGCAAATGGTTTGGTCTATTATTTGTTATTGTGGGAATGACTTTAGGAGCAACACTATTATATGTTTTTGCAAATTACTTTTTAAAAGAAATCATAAGAGATAAATTTTTAAATAGATTTAAAAGTCTTGAAGAAAAATTTAAAAAATCTGAATTTATATATTTGTTGATTTTTAGACTTGTTGGAGGAATCCCATTTCAAATACAAAATGTTTTACCATGTATATTTAATGTAAAAATATATAATTTTTTTTGGTCAACTTTTTTGGGAATAATGCCATCATCATTTTTAATAATATCCATTGGTAGTGGAATCGAGAAAATAATTGATCAAAACTTGAAAGCACCAAGTATGATTGACTTGATAACATCTTCATCAATTTATATTCCTCTGATTGCCTTTTTTGCTTTATTGGTAATTGCAATTTTTTTTAGAAATTTAGTTTATAAAAGTTAATCTGGTGCTCCCACCCTGTACTGACCAGGGAACTAGTCATTACCAATGACTTGTTATGCCATTTAACTACAGAAGCATATAATAACAATTGTATTTCATTGGTAATAAAGCATTTTTTTCAAATTATTGCCTTAATTTTTTTATTAATATGCATTATATACACGTTAGGATTTTTTATGGGCATTCATTACGATTATAAATCTACTAAAAGTTCTAAGCTTATGGAAAAGCAAGCTAAAAGAGAAAAAAAGCTTGCTGAAAAAAAAGCAAAGAGATTAGCTAAAGAAGGTCCTCAAAAAGAAGAAACTAAAGCACCAACTTTAGACGCTTCAAAACCAATTACATTAGACTTTCTAACTAATCCAGATAAAGAATGAACACTAAAGAAAAAAATGAGCGTTTAAGTTTAGCTCTTAGAAAAAATTTAAAAAAGAGAAAGCTTTTTCAAAAAAAAATAAAAAAGAAAAGTAAATAATGGCAGTTCTTTCAGATAAGTGGATTAGAAAAATGTCTAAGGAGGAGGGTATGATTACCCCTTTTGTGGAAAAACAAGTAAGAGGTGGTAGTATTTCTTATGGACTTTCATCTTTCGGGTATGATGCAAGAGTTTCAGATGAGTTTAAAATTTTTACTAATGTAAATTCTGAAATAGTAGATCCTAAAAATTTTAAACCTACTAACTTCGTAACAAAGAATATTTCTGAATGTATTATTCCGCCCAATTCATTCGTGTTAGCCAGAACTGTTGAAAAATTTAAAATTCCCAATGATGTACTTGTTATTTGTCTTGGAAAATCAACATATGCAAGATGTGGAATTATAGTTAATGTGACTCCTTTAGAGCCAGGCTGGGAAGGCTATGTAACTTTAGAATTTTCAAATAGCACCCCTTTACCGGCAAAAATTTATGCAAATGAAGGTGTTGCTCAATTTATCTTTTTAAAAGGGAATGAAAAACCAGAGGTAACCTATGCAGACCGAAATGGTAAATATATGGGGCAAACTGGAGTAACATTACCTAAAGTTTAATCATGCAAAAATTAGAGGTCTTTGGAGCCACTAAGCTCAAAGGACAAATTAAAATTTCGGGTTCCAAGAATGCTTCATTACCTATCCTTGCAGCAACTTTGTTATGTAACAAAAAAACTATTCTTAAAAATTTGCCCAATGTACGTGACATTAAGACTATGCTTGCTTTATTACAATCATTAGGTTCTAAAATTAAGATTAATAATAGCCAAACAATAATAGATAACACTAGGCAGAAAAAAAAATTTGCCTCTTATAATTTAGTAAAAACTATGAGAGCAGGAATTTTAGTTTTAGGACCTTTACTCGCTAAATTTGGCACAGCCAAGGTTTCTTTGCCTGGAGGATGCGCAATAGGTACGCGTCCAGTGGATATTCATTTAAAAGCGTTATCAAAATTAGGAGTAAAATATAAAATTGACCAAGGTTATGTAATTGCCAATGCACCAAAAGGATTAAAAGGAAATAAAATTCATTTTCCAAAAATTTCAGTAGGTGCTACTGAAAATTTGATTATTGCAGCAAGTTTAGCAAAAGGGACCACGGTATTATCGAATTGCGCAATTGAACCTGAAATAAAAGACTTAGTTAATTTTTTAAATAAAATGGGTTGTAAGATTAAATGGATCTCTAAAAGAACAATTAGAATAGCTGGAGTAAGTGAAATAAAAAAAATTTCTTACTCTGTTATGTTTGATAGAATAGAAGCCGGTACTTATTTAGTTGCAGCTGCTATTACTGAAGGTAATTTAAAAATTAAAAATATAATTCCAGAAATAATTAAAACAGAAATTAATGTTCTAAAAAAGATAGGTTCAAAAATAATTATTAAAAAAAATGAAGTACAAATTATAGGAAATAAAAAAATTAAAAGTATGAAAATTAAAACAGCTCCTTATCCGGGTTTTCCAACTGATTTACAGGCGCAAATGATGGTATTATTATGTAAAGCAAATAAAAATTCAATCATTCAAGAGGATATCTTTGAGAATAGATTTATGCACGTTGCAGAATTAAATCGTATGGGAGCCAAAATTTTAATTAACGGTAATAAAGCAATAGTTGAGGGGAATATTAACTTTGCACCAGCAGAGTTAATGGCGACTGATTTAAGAGCCTCAGTTTCATTAATTTTAGCAGCATTAACAGCTAAAGGAAAATCGATTGTTAATAGAATTTATCATCTTGATAGAGGTTATGAAGATATTGAAAAAAAATTAAAAAAGGTTGGTGCTAAAATTAGAAGAGTGAATTAATGGACAAAAAGTACTTAGCAAAAATTATAGCAACAGATAATGAAGGACTTCAAATGATCTCATTATGTTGTGCTGGTGCGAAAGTGAAGATTTCAGATATTAAATATCTTGAATCTAATAAGATTTTTTTACTTTCAGTTGAAAGAACCAAGGTAGAGACTGATCAAGAGGATAAAAAAATTAATAGTATTTGTAAGTTTGACTTTATCGATCGTGTTAAATCAAAAAATATTGATCAAAAAAATCAGGATTTAATTTTAGAGCTAATCGGAATTGATTATTTAAAAAATAAAGATGATTATGAAATTAATTTAATATTTAGTAACAATGTTCATATTTCATTGATGACAGAAACAATTGAAGTAAGACTGGAAGATCAAAACGAGATTAAATAATTGATGAAAATATTAAATAGCAATAACAAGGGTTTTGATCATCAATTAGATCAATTATTATCTATTAGAAAAAGTAAAGTTCAGTCAAGTTCTGTTTCAGTCACCAGCATCATCAAGGATGTTAAAAAAAATGGAGACAAAGCCCTATTAAAATATGAAAAAAAGTTTAATAAAAATTTAATCATTGTCCCAACTTTAAAACAAATTTCTAAATCAATTAAAAGTTTGAATAAAAAAGTAAAACAAGCAATCGACAATGCTTATAATCGTATTTATAAATTTCACTCATTACAGAAAGTTAAAAATATTTCTTATATTGATAAATTTAGAAATAAAATTGAATATAAATATGTACCAATTGAATCCGTTGCAATATATGTTCCGGGCTCGACTGCCTCTTATCCATCAAGTGTACTAATGAACGCAATTCCAGCTATTGTTGCAGGTGTTAAAAGAATAATAATGATAAATCCTGGTTTTAAAGGAAAACAAAACGCTGCCGTTTTGTATGCAGCTAGAAAATGTAAAATTAAGGAAATATATTCAATTGGAGGTCCATCCGCAATTGCAGCAGTTGCTTATGGAACAAAAAAGATTAAACAAGTAAATAAGATAGTTGGTCCTGGAAATGCCTATGTTGTAGCAGCTAAAAAAGAAGTTTTTGGTGATGTAGGAATTGAAGGAATGACAGCAGGTCCTTCAGAAGTCACCATTGTATGTGACAAATACTCAGATCCAGTTTGGGTTGCTAGCGATTTAATTGGTCAAGCAGAACACGATCCATTAGCACAATGTATCTTAATTTCAAAAGATAAAAAAATAATTGATAAAGTTAAATTGGAGGTTTTTAAGCAATTAAAAGAAATTTCAAGAAAATCGATCGCAAAAAAAAGTATCATGAATAATGGAATTTTAATGCATATCAGTTCAGATACAAAAATTATTGAGGTAGTTAATAAAATCGCACCTGAACATTTAGAGTTAAATGTTAAAAATTATAAATCATTTGTTCCTAAGATTAATAATGCAGGATCAATTTGTTTGGGTAAGTATGCAGTAATGGCAATGACAGATTACAACATTGGATCTAATCACGTATTACCAACTAATGGATCTGCAAAATACTCCTCAGGCATAAGTGTGAATGAATTCTATAAAAGAATTTCTTATATAAACT
>CAJQSU010000003.1 GCA_905616435.1 uncultured Candidatus Pelagibacter sp.
ATGAAATTAATATAATTAATGATATAAAAGATTGGGAATTTGAAGAAAGATTATCAAAAGAATTTGAAGCTGTTGGTTTTTTTATATCTAATCACCCGCTAAATCAATTTAAAGAAATTTTTGATGATTATAAAATTATTGATTATCAGAATTTCTATTCTGATGATAAAATAAAAGAAAATAATATTGCTGCCACATTGTTACAAGTTCAAGAAAGAAAGACTGCAAAAGGCAGTTCTTATGCTGTTTTAAAATTGACTGACTTAAGTAGTGTCTTTGAATTATTTATATTCTCTGATGTCTTGGAATCTAATAGAGAAACATTAGAGGAGGGTAGTTCATTAATTTTGACATTAACAAAAACTATTTCTTCAGATGAAGATAAAACTAAAAGGGTAAATGTTCGTAAAATAGCACCTTTAAAAGATCTATTTAATAGTTCTGTTAAAGAAATTACCTTAAATCTTACTTCTAAAAAACAGCTCAAAGATATTCAGAATTTCCTTGATGAGAAGGGTGAAACTTTAGTTCATATTAATATTTCGAGTGAAACTGAAACACATAGTTTTAATCTTAAATCATTGAGAAATATTGATAGAAAATCTATTAATATTTTAAGAAATAAAGAAATAAGCTTAAATATTCACTAATTAACTCTTGTTAAAGTTAAAAAAAATTAGTAAATAGCTTCTAAATTAACTAACACGCACACAGTTTTTGGTTTTAAACCTCCTGTCCTTTACTGGTAATTACTGTGGTGGCTTAACAGGGAATAAATATGAAGATACCGAATATCACAATTCAACAACTATTAGAAGCAGGTGTTCATTTAGGACATAAAACATTGAGATGGAATCCAAAAATGAAAAAATATATTTTTGGTAAAAGAGACTCCATCCACATCATCGATTTAACACAAACTTTAGAGCTAACAAAAGTTGCACTTCAAAAAGTATATGAAACTATTTCTAACAATGGAAAAATACTTTTTGTTTCAACAAAAAAACAAGCCTCAGAAGCAATTGCAGAAGTTGCCAAGGAAACTGATCAATATTTTGTAAATTACAGATGGCTGGGTGGAATGTTGACTAATTGGGGAACAATTTCAGGTTCAATAAAAAAAATGAAAAAATATGAATCCGACCTTGTTGCTGAAAATAGAGGTTTTACTAAAAAAGAACTTTTAAAAATGAGTGTAAAAAAAGATAAATTACAAAGATCTCTTGGAGGTATTGCTGATATGAAAAAAACTCCTGACTTAGTTTTTATTATTGATACCAATTATGAGTCTTTAGCAATTCAAGAGTCTGTAAAATTGGGAATACCAATCATTGCTATTTTAGATAGTAATTCAAATCCAGATGGAATTGATTTCCCAATTCCTGGAAATGATGATGCAAGAAGAGCTATCGATCTTTATTGCAACTTAATCAGAGAAACAATTAATGCAGCAAAAAAATCTCCCCCAAAAGATGAAAAAAAATTGGAAATTAAAAATGAAGAAAAATCATCCAAAACAATTCAAGAGCTTGATAGGGAAAAATTAGAAAGTAAATTTTCTAAGGGTAATAAGGAGACTTTAAATTAATGAGTGATATTGAGAACGTTAAAAAATTAAGAGAAGCAACAGGTGCTGGTTTTAAAGATTGTAACCTAGCGATTAAAGAATCAAATGGTAATTTAGATAAGGCAATTGAAATTTTACGTGTGAAAGGGATTTCTAAGGCTTCTAAAAAAATGTCTAGAGATGCTAGGGAAGGCGTTGTTGCTGTAAGTGGTGATGATAAGAGAATATCATTAATTGAGGTAAATTGTGAAACGGACTTTGTTGCTAAAAATGATGATTTTATAAATTTTGTTAAAGAATTAAGTGATTTAAATAATGATGTTAATTCCAATACAGAAAATTTAAAAAAATCTACAATGTCAAATGGCCAATCTGTAGAAGATAACCTTGTGTCCCTAATTGCAAAAATTGGAGAAAAAATTACTATCGGTAAAACAAAAACAATTGCAAATGAAGGAACTGTAAATTCAAAATATTTACATACAGTTGTTAAGGATAATCTAGGAAAATTAGCTGTTGCTGTTTCTTTAGAGACTAAAGATAACTCTGACGCAGTTAAGAATTTTGGCAAGCAGCTTTCAATGCATATAGCTGCCGCAAATCCTTTAGCTTTAGATCAAAATTCAATTGATCAATCTGTTATTGATAAAGAACAGGAATTAGTAACAGAAGAATTAAAAAATTTAGGTAAGCCAGATGAAATAGCAAAAAAGATAAGTATAGGTAAAATGAACAAGTTCAAAGAAGAAAATGCCCTGTTAACACAAGCCTGGGTGATGGAACCAAAGAAAAAAGTTCAAGATATTTTAAAAGAACTTTCTATTTCTGATTTAAAAATAAAAGAATTTGTAAGATTTAAAATAGGTGAATAAATGTTTGATGATAAATTATATAGTCTTAAAATGGATAAAACTATTGATGTTTTTACAAAAGAATTATCATCTTTAAGAACAGGCAGAGCAAATGCCGCCATGTTAGACTTAGTTAAAGTTAACGTTTACGGTCAATTAATGCCTATAAATCAGGTTGGAAGTATTACAACACCCGAATCTAGAATGATTAATATTCAGGTATGGGATCAAAACAATGTTGCTTTAGTTGATGCAGCAATAAAAAAATCTGAACTCGGTTTAAATCCTCAAATTGATGGCCAACTAATCAGACTTCCAGTGCCTGAACTTAATGAAGAGCGAAGAACTGAATTAAAAAAAATGATCAAAACTACGGGTGAAAAATGTAAAGTTTCAATAAGAAATATTAGAAGAGAAGCAAATGAAGAATTAAAAAAACTTTTAAAATCAAAAGAGATTGGTGAGGATGAGGAAAAATCTTTTGAAAAGAATGTTCAAAATATAACTGACAAGCACATCTCTATCGTAGATGAAAAAGTCCTATCTAAAGAAAAAGAAATAATGACAATATGA
>CAJQSU010000004.1 GCA_905616435.1 uncultured Candidatus Pelagibacter sp.
ACAAAAAGTTTCAGGATCAGGTATACCAACCAGCTCCTTTGCTTCTGGCCCGTATCCAATATAATCGCCATGACGATCTACAAACAAGTTTGCTGTTGCTCCATAAACTAATTGAAAGCCTTTTTCACAAGTTCTTTCCCAATGATCAGTCGGAATACCTTTTCCAACAACTCTTCCAGTTACAGAAATGAATTGAAAATAAATATATTCAATACCTAGTTCGTTAATTTTAGCTCTAACCTGTTTTACCAACTTATCTCTACCAGGTTGAGCAACGTGTTTGTCTAAATCAGTCATCATCTCTCCCTCTAATGAATTTTTTATTTAACAAAGCGTAACTGAAAAAATTATTTGTGTCTAGACTTGAAGTTTAACTCCAGGGGAATGGACTGTTTGAAGTAGGGTGAAGTTCACCTTTCTCGTAACGGTTGAATCTGAACGGTTTCAACAAATCACTTTCAGTTCCAAGGATTTCTTTTGCAACAAGCTCACCAACACCAATCATTTTGTAACCATGGTTAGCATCTGCAATCATATAAACATTTTCTAAAAATCTATCAAAGATAGGAAAGTTATCTGGTGTCATACATCCAAGACCACCAGAGGGTCCTTTTCTATATAAGCCCGACTTACCTTCAAATCTTTTATGACAATGGGCTAAAGCTGAACACCACATATCGTTAAATGATTCGGTTGTTTGAAATTCAGGTGAATCGATTCCATAAGGATCAATGTCTATTTTATCAAAATGTTTATCAACTATATAAGGTGATGTTCCACCTTGAACACCAAGTCCTTCAATATCTGGTTTGTAATAAATTCCCCAAAGCTCATCTGTAATCAACTTTTTAGTTGTGTCGGAATATAATGGGGCAGTAGAGTCGACATGCATTACAGGAGGTTGACCGCCATCATTCATTTTTAAAAAATCTTTATCCACACCAATTACACCTTCTTGTAACATCCAATATTTCCACATATCTTCTTTATGAAATTTTCCATCTTGTCCTTTAATATTAGCAACCTTTGGAAGTTCTAACATATTCCAAAAATCTCTAACCCAAGGACCAGCACCAATAACTATTTGTTCACACTCAATAATTCCTTTATCAGTTTCAACCCCAGTAACTGCTTTGCTGTTACTTCCTCTTTTAAAGCCTGTAACTTTCACACCTTTAATTACATTAACACCGTTTGCGGTAGATTTTTCTTCTAGAGCTTTTATAGAAGCCTTATTGAATGCATAACCACCTTTTTTTTCATGAAGAACAGATGTGATGCCTGTTGCTTGCCAGTCATCAAACATGCCTTTCATGTATTTAGTACATTCTTTTTCACCTTCAATAAATTCCGATTCATATCCAATGGCTTTTTGTTGCTCATAAATTGTAGCAACATCTTCGTGCATAACTTCGGGAGATATCTGCAAGTAGCCTACAGCATTGTACTTCCATGCTTTTGGATCACTTTCCCAAACAGAAACTGAATGAGCCATTAACTCTCTCATAGCTGGTTGAAAATAATTATTTCTTATGACACCGCAAGCAATTCCACTTGCACCCGCTGCAGTATCTTTTTTTTCTAAAATTACTATATCACCTGGATTTTTATAAGTTTCCGAGAGCTTCCAAGCAGTACTCAATCCATGGATTCCTGCACCAATTATTACTACTTTTGCTTTTGTTGGTAATGACATAAATAGAACCCTATTTTTAGTGCCAGGTAAATATATAATTTTTTATATATATAAAAAGTATAAGTAATAGATATGTTGATAGTAATTTATCTTTAAAAACTAAGATTTTTCAATGTTTGAAGGTATAAACTAAATTCATCAATAAAAGATTTGCTTGGTTTTATAAATCTTTTTCTTTGATCGTTAGAAGTTTTTTCCAAAAAAAAGAATCCTTTTTCACAAGCCTCATTAATCATCAGAGCTGATTTTGGTCTAGATGTTTTAAATAACTTTGTTTTTATTTCTTCAACAGTTAAATTTTCCTTATATTTATAAGCATTCATTACTAATAACATCATATGATAATGCGATGGAGATTTTCTAAAAAAATAATTACTAGACATATGAGATAATTTCATTTGATCTTCCCAAAATTCCAATAAGTCTTTTGTAGTTTTGGCCATTAAGATCTAACACGACTTTTTTGAGGATCATAATGAGGAAATCCAACTATTTTTGCTGGAATTCTTTTTTGATGACCATCAATTTTTCCAATTTCAACCTCAGTACCTATTTCTGAATGACCAACATCAATTCTAGATAAGGCAATGTTTTTACCTAAAGTTGGAGACAGGCACCCACTTGTTACAATACCAACTTGAGCTCTTCCAATGTGAACACAATCTCCATGATTAGCTTTTTCTTTTCCAATTAATTCAAGCCCAACTAGTTTTTTTTGTGGATTTTCTTTTCTTTTAATTAATTTTTCTTTACCAATAAAATCATCAGTTTTTGTTTTAAGCGGTACAGCAAATCCTATACCAGCTTCAAAAGGATCCTGCTGTCCATCAAACTCATTACCAAATAAAACTAATCCCGCTTCAATTCTCAATAAATCTAACGCACCAAAACCTGCTGGTATTAAACCCTGATCTTTACCGGCCTCCATTACTTTATCCCATACCTTAGGAGCATGGTTAGGGTGGCACCAAACTTCATACCCAAGTTCACCTGTATAACCAGTTCTTGATACTATTAATGGAATTCCATTTAACTCCTCTAATCTACAAATAGTGAATCTAAACCACTGAAGTTCTGAAATTGTTGGTTGAGTAGGAGGGGTAAAAATTATTTTTTCTAAAATTTTTCTACTATTTGGTCCTTGTACAGAGATATTGTTTATTTGGTCTGTTGAATTTTTAATAATAACTTTAAAATTTTTCTTCTTTGCTTGTTCCTTTAACCACTCTCCAGCGTATTCATCTCCACAAACCCATCTAAAACCTGTCTCACTTAATCTCAACAATGTCCCATCATCGAACATCGTACCGTTTTCATAACACATTGCTGAATAAACTATTTGCCCAACAGAAAGTTTTTTAATGTTTCTTGTTAAGGTATAATTCATTAACTCTTCAGCATCTGGCCCTAAAATTTCAAATTTTCTTAAAGAAGATAAATCAATTACAACTGCCTTTTCTCTACAAGCAGTATATTCATTAACAACACCGTGTTTAGTGTAGTCATTTGGTAGCCAAAAACCTCGAGCATCAACAAAGTTTCGTGTTAGTTTTGAAGTTCTTTCGTAAAAGCCAGTATTTCTAGTAAGTTTTTTTTCTGAGTCTGTTTTCATTCTAAATGCAAAAGATTTTGTAAATTCTTTTTTCTTGTCATAAGTTCTAACAAAAATATCAGTTGGATTCCAACCATTACAGCTATCGATATCGCTAGGACAAGCAGTTGTACCACAAGTCAAGTCTTTCAAGGCTCTAAAGATAATATAATCACCCGGTCTAGCAAAAGATTCATCTGAAAGAACAGAGTTTTGACCACCAGCAGAAGTGTTAAAGAATAAGTTAATTGCATGCCAACCCCTTTTTTTTTGGAGACCATATTTTTCCATTACCTCATTTAAATTATCAGAACAATTTGCATGACCAAAATATCCCGCATCCTCATAATACTTAGAAGTACATGCTAAATTAAATGTATCGTGAATACCCACTGTATCTCTGACCACTTCAACAAGTGGCTCATGATCTACGTCATAAAACTTTGAAAATAACCCTGGTCCTGGAAAAGTTTGCCCCATAAAAGTTCTTGTTGTTTGCCAATCTAATCCATTCTCTTTTCCTTTATCTAGTTTAACAGTGTCGTATGCTACAAAATCAGAGCACTGTCTGCCAGTAGGAGTAATTACCTGAATATAATCCCCCTCTTTAACCTGATAGGAATTAGCAGTAGTTCTAGCAATATTAATTTCGTTAGAAGGATCATAAACAGGATCTGGAATTATAGAAAATTCCTTATCCTTTTTAATAATAGATCGCTTAACCATTACAGTAAGTTCGGTTGATGGACTTTGTTCATAAACCATCATTTCATTTCCTGGTGCTGCAATAATGCAATAGCATTTATCTTTTGATTTTAATTTAATGTTTTCACCAGCTTTTGTTTCTTTATCGAAAATTAAAGATGATTTAGACTTTTCTATATTTAAATTTCTTTTTTTTAATTGAAGTAAAGCTTGCAAAGAAGTTTCATCTTTTTTAAAAAGTATTTTTTTTATTTCTGAATTGTCTTTGATTTCTTTTAATCCTAAAATCGAAAGATCAGATTTTCCATCTTTATTAAAAACAGATATTTCACAAATTTGATTACCTTCAACATTGATGATTTCTATTTCATCATCGGGTAAAAATTGAATTCCAGTCAAACCACCACCTTCAACTGTATATCTTTCAACCCCAGGTGGTAACAAATTTAAGCCTGGTTCTTTAATATTTAAAGTTGTTTCAAGCATTTTTTAATTATTTATTTTTATCATATATAAATATCTATGTGTTGACTATTATTTTAGTAAATGAGAACATAGTTAAGTAACTTAATATGGAGAGGGAAAATATAATGAAAAAAATAATGTCATTAATATCTGCTTTAGTAATCTCAGCAGTAAGTTTTGCTGGAGTTTCTAACGCTGCAGATAGCAAGAAACCCATCGTAATCCCAACTCATAACTGGTCAAGCCAAATTGTAATGGCTTACGTTATTGGTGGAATTTTTGAAAGTATGGGAAATAATGTAAAATATGTTAACACAGACTCACAAGCTGTTTATGAAGCAATTCGTATCGGTGATGTAAGTTTATCTCATGAAGTGTGGGAATCTGCGTTTGGAAAATCATTTACTACAGCACTAGACAAAGGTGGTTTGGTTGACTGGGGAGATCATGAAGCTAGAACTCTTGAAGATATGGGATATCCAAACTGGGTTGTTGAAAAAGGATTATGTCCTGGTCTTCCAGATTGGACTGCATTAAAAAATCCAGCTTGTGCTAAAAACTTTACAACGCCTGACTCAGGTGGAAAAGGACGAATGCTAGAAGGTCCACAAAGTTGGCATGGAGATTTAATACCTCAAAGGGTTGATGCTTTAGGGCTTGGAGATCTTTGGACTGTTAAATTTGCTGGAAGTGCAGACGCACTTTGGGCAGAACTTAAAGCGGCTGAAAAAGAAGGAAGAGGAACTATAATATTTAACTGGACACCAAACTTTACAGATGGTGCTGGTTTTACCTTTATAGACTTCCCTCCATACTCAGCAGGTTGTAGACCAGAAGACGGTGGTGATGGTAAATGTGGTTCGCCAGATGGTTATTTGAAAAAAGCTGTAAATGCAGACTTTCCAAAAACACATCCAGCAGCAGCAGGGGCATTTAAAAAAATGTCATTCTCTACAAGTCACATTGGTGCAATGGCAGCTTTAGTTGACCTTGACAAATTGACTCATGAAGATGCAGCTAAAAAATGGTTAGCTGATAATAAGAGTGTTTGGCAAGCTTTTACTAAATAAGGATAACAGTTAATAAATTGAAGTCTCCCCCAACAATGTTGGGGGGGATTTTTTTTAAAGAATGTGCTTTCGCACAGATTCAAATCGCAGACCTGTTAATTAAATGAAAAAGTTTTTTTTATATATCTCTCTTAGCTTATTAGCTTTTAATTCTTCTTTTGCAAAAAATATAGACATACAAGAAGATATTAAAATTGGTTTTGTATGTGAGTTAGAAAAAAAAATACTGAAGAACTCAGAATATAATTATAAAACCTTTTTAGCAAAAGATTTAGATGATGAAAATTTAGATAAATTTGAAATTGATGCAAAGCAACCAGAAAAACTTTTGATCAATGGGTTATCATTGTTCCTTTCACAGACTGAAAAATTTGAAGTAAAAGTTGTAAATAAAGACATAGTTTTATTTAAAGCTTTTGATAAAGGAAAAAATTATTCAGAGTCAGGTATAATTAACAGAAAATCAGGTGAATTAGTTCATGAAATTACAATAGGTTTAATAGGTGATAAACTTGAAAAAAAAATTTCTTTTTACTCATGCAGCTAAACATAAAAAAATGAAAAAATATTTATTTTACATAGCTTTAAGTTTTTTAATCGCAACATCAGTATTAGCTCGAAAGACAGGTTGCGAAGGAAATTGTAAAGATGGTTTTGGTAAATGGACTTACACTGACAAAACAACATATGAAGGGAATTGGGTTGGCACACAAAAACAAGGACAAGGAGTTGAGACTTGGCCTAATGGATATATTTATATAGGTGAATTTAAAAATAGTACGTGGAGTGGAAAAGGTGTTTTGACTTTTCCGAACGGTGCAACTTATGACGGGGAATGGGCCAATGGATTTATGAATGGAAAAGGAAAATTTACATGGTCTGATGGAAGGGAAAAAATAGGAATTTGGAAAAATGGCAAATTAAAAGAATAATTAAGAAATGTTACAAAATATATATTTAAACAAATTAATGAAGATGTCTGAGCCAATTAGACAACTTGGAGGCCTTGTTACTTTAACAGTTATTGTAATTTTTTCTTTTGCTATTTTAAATAATATTTTTGGTGAGGGTGAAGAGCTAATTGCTAAAATGAAAAAAGAAGAAGAAAGAATTGCAGAGACAAGAAAACAAAATGAACTGATTTCAAGCCTTCCATCAGGAATTTTAGTATTTTATGATGGATCTGATCATTATAAACTATCTCTAGAGCAGTATGAAAAAGTTTGCAATGCAACAAAAATTATTCCGCAACGTGCAATCATGGGTGCTAATTTTTTAAATTTTAGAGCACATCATATCTATACCATTAATGGAAATAAAATTGATGAAACATTTGTAAAGTGGAACAGGGAAGATAATAAATGCCTTGCAGGTTTTACGGTAAGTGGAAACAATGTTGGGGTAGATGAAAAAATTACTGTTAGTGGAGAGGTTTTAAATTTTTTAAGTACTGGAATTGATACAAGAGTTTATTTTATTAAAAATTTTTAAGGAGGAAAAGAAAAAGTAAAAATAATATAAAAGTGTTTTTTATTTTATTTTCATATAGCTTATTAAAACATTATGACTGATACAGTAATTAAATGTGAATCTGTCTATAAAATTTTTGGATCCAATGCCAAAAAGATGCTTCAAGAAGCAAATGGAAATGTAGATGCTAAAACATTCCAAGAAAATGGATGTATAGTGGGTGTAAACAATGCTTCTTTTGAAGTTTCAAAAGGTGAAATGTTAGTTGTAATGGGTTTATCAGGCTCAGGAAAGTCAACATTATTAAGATGTATTTCTAGATTAACAGATGCGACTGCTGGAAGAATTTTTATAGAAGGCCAAGATTTGCTTTCATTAAATAATAAAGAACTGATTAACCTTAGGAGAAGTAAAATGGGAATGGTATTTCAAAGTTTTGCTTTGCTTCCCCATAAAACAGTTGTAGAAAATATTGCTTTCCCACTTCAAATCAAAGGTATTAAAACTAAAGATAGCATCAATAAAGCAATGGAAATGGTAAAGCTCGTTGGTCTTGATGGAAGGGAAAATTATTTTCCAAGAGAGCTTTCTGGTGGACAGCAGCAAAGAGTAGGTATTGCACGATCATTAGCTGTTGAACCTGATATTTGGTTTTTAGATGAACCATTTTCTGCATTAGATCCACTAATTAGAAAAGAGATGCAGGATGAATTTTTGAGACTTCAAGAAAAATTACAAAAAACAATTATGTTTATTACACACGATTTTGATGAAGCCTTAAAACTTGCTGACCGTATTGCAATAATGAAAGATGGTATAATTGAACAACTGGATACCCCAGCTAACATTGTGTTAAATCCAGCAACAGAATATGTAAAAAAATTTACTGAAGAGGTTCCTAGAGAGAAGGTTTTAAAAATAGAAGATGTGATGGAAAAACCAAATAATGTAAATTTAAGTGATTTAAAAGTTTTAAGAAATGAAATAATTGAAAATGTTGCTGAAAAAATCTTAACTCAAGAAAAGTCAGTATCTGTAATTGATGAAAATAATAAAATTGTAGGCACCGTTCATCCATCCAAAATAATACATACAGTTTTTGGTGGAAAAAAAAGTAATGATTAAAATATGGAATTATTAAAAAAATATCCAAAATTATCACAATGGTTATTTTTGTTAGTTGCTTTTTTTACTTTATGTTTAGTAATTGATGTTCCGGAAACTTATAAATTTATTAGAGGTCAAGCAGAATTCATTAAAGATCCAAATCAAAGCTCTTACACACTCTTTGGTGCAGAGGTCAGGTATTATGCTTTTGATGTTTTTTGGAGACTACCTCCTTTACTTGGATGGTTACCTATCTGGATAAATGATTCATTATTTTTCTTAATGAATGATTGGATGCCAATAGAATTTTGGAATGAAGATACTCAAGAATTCAAAACCCAACCTTTAGTTTTACAAATAACAAGAAATTTAACTTCATTTATAACGTTTCTCATAGAATTAATTAGAGAGATCTTATTAGGGGGCGTTGAAACTATTGTTGCATTTACAAGCTGGGATTGGATAAGTGAAAATTCATGGGCAAAATTACCAGGTTTACCGTGGACAATTGTTGCAGCGGGTGCGGCAATACTTGGGTATAAATTAAGTGGCAAAGGTCTAGCTTTATTCGCTGCTATAGTGATGATTTATATTTCTATTTTTGGTCAATGGAAACCCTCGATGCAAACACTTTCTTTTATATTAGTAGCAGCACCACTATCTTTTATTTTTGGTTTGAGTTTAGGCGTCATGGCATTCAAAAGTAAACGTGTGGAGAAAGCTTTATATCCAATACTTTTAGTTATGCAGACCATGCCTCAATACGCTGTATTGGTTCCTGCAATTGTTCTTTTTGGTGTTGGTGATCATGCCGGAGTAATTATAACCATGGTTGTGGCAGTTCCACCAATGATACTACTGACCTTGTTAGGTCTTAGAGGAGTATCGCCAGAGGTTATTGAAGCCGGCCGAATGAGCGGATGTAATAATTTACAGCTCATGTTTAAAGTATTAATCCCAACTGCAAGAAGAGATATTTTGATTGGAGTGAATCAGGTTATTATGGTGTGTTTTTCTATGGCAGTAATTTCAGCTTTTATAGGCGCCAAAGGTTTAGGATTTAATTTATTGTTAGCCTTAAATCAGCTAAACATCGGATTAGCGTTAGAAGCAGGTTTATGCATTAGTTTAATTGCGATACTTTTAGATAAATTATCTTTAGCTTGGGCAAATAAACAAACAGATTATTTTGGTAACCTAACTTTTTTTCAACGTTATAAAAATTTATTATTTTTTTCTGGTGCAATATTGATTGGAATTATATTTGCCTATGTTGGATCTTTTTACTTTAAGGAAGGTTTTAATTATTTATATGAAATTCCTCATAATAAAGGAATATCAACTGCAGATTTTTGGAATAAAGGGGTTGATTGGATTTGGGATACCTTCTTTCAAACTTTAAAAATTTTTAATACATGGCTAATAGTAGATGTATTGCAGCCCATGCGAGCTGCTTATTTGCGCATGCCTATTGTTGCAACATTTGTTTTAGTTATGGGGGCTGGTTATATAATTGGAGGAATACGTTCAGCTTTAACAGTGGGAGGATTAACATTATTCATAGCACTAAGTCCATGGTGGGACAGAGCCTTAGTTACTACGTACATGGCAACTTTTGGAGTCATCATATCTTGTATAATTGGTTTTACTGTTGGAACTTTATGCTTTCAGAATAAACATACCACAAATTTTATGCTGGGTGTTTGTGATATTTTTCAAACATTCCCATCATTTGTATACTTAATTCCAGTGATGATGCTTTTTGGGGTTACAGATACATCAGTATTAATTGCGGTAGTTGTTTACGCAACTATACCTGCCACAAGGTATACGATTGAAGGATTAAGAAGTGTTCCATCTTCTTTGCATGATGCAGCTTCAATGTCAGGTGTAACAAAGATACAAAGACTGTTGAAAATAGAATTCCCTTTAGCACTTCCTCACATGATGCTTGGTTTAAATCAAACAATTGTATTTGCTTTATTTATGGTAATTATTGGAGCATTTATTGGAACAGAGGATTTGGGACAATATATTTTAAAAGCTATATCTGATAAAAAAGGTGCAGGTATAGGACTAACACTAGGTCTATGTGTTGCCTTTATAGGCTTGGTATTTGACCATTTAATTCGAACTTGGGTAGAAAAAAGAAAAAAACAACTGGGTATAGATTAGTTAAAATACTCAACCTCAGAAAAAGTATCTGTTGGAAAAATCCAATAAAATTCCAAGGTTTTGGTTCCAATATTCTTTAAAGCATGTTTTGCATTTCCTGCAATATAAACCACATCACCTTTCTTAACCTCTTCAAGTTGACCAGATTTATTTAATATTCCCGTTCCACCAGTAACTACATATATTTCTGTAGGTGAATGATAGTGGAGTGTTAAGTCACCTCCTGGAGCAATTTCAGCAAAACCAACTGAAAGTCCAGAGCTTTCCATAAAATCTGCATCAATTAAAAATTTCCACCTAACACCCGGATATTTCTCCGTTGTTGACCACTCTTGATCAGAGACAGATTTAAGATTTTTTACAAATATCATGCAAAATTAAAATTATGGCTTATTTTTTAGGCTGATCTAAAAATGTTTTTAAAGAATCGTCCATTGCAATCTCCCAGGCTGTATGATGTTTTGGACCAATTGATCCAGTTACAGGTGAAGAAAAAGACTTATTTCTATATGTCATAATATTTTCTACTTTATGGTGCTCCCATTCTTTAAAAGTTTTTCTAATCAATTCAAAATCAATTTTTGGATAATCAGACAAAACATGAAGTTCTTTTGTATACTCAGTCTGAAAATCTATCATTTGATCAGCACTTTCTAGTTTTTCTTCCATCGATACCCATTTATTTATATCTTTTTCTATTTCTGAACTATCTGGAGTTTTAATCTTTCCCATTATAACATCTCTTGCAAACCAAGCCTGACAATCAAACATATTAAAAGTATGAAATTGATCTTGCATGCCCAGGTAAATTAATTTGTGATTGTTTTGCCAAACCACACCTTTATATAACTTTGGTGGATACAGTCTATTTCCTGTATTTAATTTTAAGTCTTCAGATAAAAAAGGAAAATGATGAAGGTAACCTGTGCATAAAATTACAGCATCTGCTTCTTGCACGTGCCCATCTTTAAAAATTGCTTTATTGCCTTCAAGTCTATCTAGATGGTAAACTTCTTTCATTCCTTTTGGCCAATTAAATCCCATTGGATTATGCCTGTAAGCTATTGTTACACTTTTCGCTCCATACTTATGACACTGAAGAGCCACGTCTTCTGCAGAATAACTACTTCCTAAAACAACTACATTTTTATCTCTAAATTCTTCTGCATCTCTAAAATCATGAGAGTGCATTATTCTTCCAGGAAAAGCTTTCATTCCAGGATATTCTGGAATGAATGGAACTGAGAAATGACCATTAGCTACAATAACATAATCAAAAAAATCCGTTGAAGAAATGGCATTTTTTTTATCACGGTAAGTAACTTCAAAATTACTACCATTATAGATAACATTAGTAACTGTAGTGCTAAATTTTATTTTTTTTTTTAAATTCCCTTTTTTAACTCTACCCAAAATATAATCATACAAAACTTCTCTAGGTGGAAATGATGGAATAGGTTTACCAAAATGTTCATCAAAAGAATAGTCAGCAAATTCTAGACATTCTTTAGGACCATTTGACCAAAGATATCTGTACATGCTATTTGGTACAGGGTCACCGTATTGATCTGATCCTGTTCTCCAACTGTAGTTCCATAATCCTCCCCAATCTTCTTGTTTATCGAAACAAACTATTTCAGGTATTTTTTCACCTTTTTTCTCAGCTTGTTCAAAAGATCTTAAAGCGGATAAACCACAAGGACCAGCACCAATAATCGCTACTTTAGACACAAATTAAACTCCATAAAATAAATTTATAACTGTATTTTGCTCATAAAATGTTAAAAATAGATATAAAAAAATTATCCAATATGAAAAAAATTATTATTATTGGTGGCGGAGCCATGGGGTCAGCATTTACAATCCCATGTGTAGAAAATAATAATAAAGTTACTATTACAGAACCTTATAGTGAGAGATTTATTAAAGATCTATCATCAAAAAATAAATTTCATTCAGCCTTAAATATTAAGCTTCCAAAAAAAATAAAATTTAGAAAATTTTCTAAAGATTTGTTAAAAGAAAAATTTGACCTAATCGTAATTGCCTTAAGTCTCTCAGGTATTGATTTTATTGGCAAAGAACTAAAAAATTTAAAGATTAAAACTCCAATCTTAGTTCTTACAAAAGGATTAAAGTATGAAAAAAAAAGTAATAAAATTTTAACAATTTCAGAGCAGTTAAAAAAAAATTACAGTGGAATGAATATTTCTGTTTTGAAAGGCCCTTGTTTAGCCAAGGAACTTGCAGAAAAAAATCATACAAGTGTTGTGATTGCTAATAAAAATATCAATGTTGCTAAATCGATTGGAAGACTAATTTCTACAAAATATTATATTACTGAATATTCTAAAGATATTATTGGCGTGGAGGTATGCTCGGCTATAAAGAATATTTACGCAATGATAATTGGTGCTGGCCAAAGTTTAAATGCATCATCAAATTTATTTCAGAAATCAATAATTGAGATGAAATATTTGACTAAATATTTTAAAGGAAAAGATGAAACAACTTTGGGCCTTGCTGGGGTTGGGGATCTATATGTGAGTGCTGCTGGTGGAAGAAACAGTAAAATGGGTAGTTATTTAGGAAAAGGCTTTACATTCAAAACAGCAAAAAAAAGATTTATGCCAAAAGATACTGTTGAGGGTGAGCAGTTAGCAAGAGAAATTGCTCCATTTATATTTAAAAAAATAAATAAATTAAAAGTCCCCTTAATGATCAATCTGTTAAAAACTATAATAAATAATAAAAAACTTAAAATTAAAGTTTAAAATAAACCTTCTATCTCACCTTTTTTATTAAGCTTAATGGAGTCTGCTGCTGGGACTCTTGGAAGACCAGGCATTGTCATGACAGCTCCACAAACTACAACAATAAATTCCGCACCAGATGAAAGTCTAATTTCTCTTATTGGTAAAGCATGGCCTGTTGGAGCTCCTTTTAGACTTGGGTCTGTAGAGAAACTGTATTGAGTTTTTGCAATACATATAGGTAGCTCTCCATAGCCAGCATCTTCAAAGCTTTTTAATTGATCTCTAATTTTAGTATCTGCAATAACCTCATCTGCTCTATAAATTTCTTTTGCAATTGTTTCTATCTTTTTAAAAAGTGGCGTTTTACTTTCATATAAAAACTTAAATTTAGACTCATTTTTTTCACATACATCAGCAACATGAGCTGCCAGCTCTTTTGTTCCTTCACCACCATTTGCCCAGTGAGTGCAAAGACTTGCCTTAACACCAAGTCCATCACAAAAGTCTATCAAAGCTTTTACTTCTTTATCAGTATCTTTAATAAAATGATTAATAGCTATTACTACAGGTAATCCAAATTTTTTAACATTTTCAATATGTCTTTGAAGATTAACCAATCCTTTTTTAAGGGCATCAACATTTTCATTTTTTAAATCATCTTTTGCAACTCCACCATGCATCTTAAGAGCCCTAACTGTTGCAACAATAACTACACAACTCGGTTTAAGATTTGATTTTCTACATTTTATATTAAGAAATTTTTCAGCACCCAAATCAGCACCAAAGCCAGCCTCAGTTACCACATAGTCAGCAAGTTTTAATCCAGCTTTAGTTGCAATTACAGAATTACATCCATGAGCAATATTAGCAAATGGTCCACCGTGAATTATTGCGGGATTATTTTCTAATGTTTGAGTAATATTTGGTCTTATTGCATCTTTAAGCAAAACAGTCATTGGACCTTGTGCTTTTAAATCTTTTGCATAAATTGGTTTCTTTTCTCTTGTATAAGCAATTGTAATGTTACCAATTCTTTTTTCTAAATCTTCAAGATTATTTGCAAGACAAAAGATAGCCATAACTTCTGACGCGACTGTTATATCAAAACCATCTTCTCTTGGAAAACCATTAGCAACACCACCTAAATTAATATTTATCGATCTAAGAGCTCTATCATTCATATCCAAAACTCTTTTCCAAAAAATTCTTCTTACATCTATGTTAAGTTTATTTCCCCAGTAAATATGGTTATCAATAAGAGCAGATAATAAATTGTGAGCAGAAGTTATGGCATGAAAATCTCCAGTGAAATGTAAGTTAATTTGTTCCATTGGAACAACTTGAGCATAACCACCTCCAGCAGCACCACCTTTCATTCCAAAAGAAGGGCCTAAACTCGGTTCTCTTAAACAAACAATTGATTTTTTTCCTATCTTATTTAATCCGTCGTTGAGACCCACAGATGTTGTGGTCTTTCCTTCTCCTGCTGGGGTAGGGGTGATAGCAGTGACTAAGATTAATTTTCCATCAGGCTTATCTTTTAAGGTATCTAAATATTCCAAGTTTACTTTAGCAATATGTCTACCCATTGGGCTAAAAGCGGTACTTTCATCAGGTACATTAGCCTTAGCCAATATATCGGTGATAGGTAGCATTTTTGCTTCCCTTGCTATCTGAATATCTGATTTTATTTCACTCATTAAAGATCCTTTATAAATATTAAAACTGAAGGGATTAGTATCTCTTTTTGAAGACTTTGGAAATATCTAAAAATTATATATAAAAATAATATGAACTATTTATATTCATTATTATAAAATTAATCATGCAAAAATATTCAATATTTAGTCTAATTAAAAATGCTTTTTCTAACCATGAAAATTGGGATTTAGCCTGGAAAGACCCAACTCCAAAAAAAGAATATGATGTTGTCATTATTGGTGGTGGAGGCCATGGTCTAGCTACTGCATATTATTTAGCAAAAGAGCACAATATTACCAATGTTGCCATCATAGAAAAAGGTTGGATTGGTGGAGGTAATGTTGGTCGTAACACAACAATTATTAGATCAAATTATATGCATGATGACAATGCATTGTTTAGTGAGTTTGGAATGGATCTGTGGAGAAGAATGAGTCAGGATTTGAATTACAATGTTATGTTTTCTCCCAGGGGAATTATTAACCTTGCGCATTCTGACGCCCAAATGAATACTTATGCTAGACGGGGAAACTCAATGAGGTTGAATGGTATCGATGCAGAATTACTTAGTAGAGAACAGGTTAAAGAAATTATTCCAATGGCAGATTTTTCTGAAAATGTAAGATTCCCAATTTTTGGTGGACTTATACAACCAAGTGCAGGAACAGCAAGACATGATGCGGTTGCGTGGGGTTATGCCAGACAAGCAGATTCAATGGGAGTTGATATAATTCAAAATTGTGAGGTAACTGGCTTTGATATTTCTGGAGGCAAAGTAGAAGGTGTTCGAACCTCCCGAGGAAATATAAAAGTTAAAAAGATTGGTTTATGTGTGGCCGGTAGTACTAATATTTTAGCAGATAAACTTAATATCAATTTACCTGTTGAAACCCATCTGCTTCAAGCATGCGTTTCTGAACCAGTAAAACCAGTTCTTGATAGAGTAGTTACTTTTGGTGCGGGACATTTTTATATAAGCCAGTCTGATAAAGGTGAAATGGTAATGGGTGGAGACCTAGATGGATATAATAGTTATGCTCAAAGAGGAAACCTGCCAACACTCCAACATGTTTTGACAGAAGGAATAGCAATGATGCCTTTTCTAAGTAAATTAAAAATGCTTAGAACATGGGGCGGTATAATGGACATGTCTATGGACGGCTCACCAATTATTGATAAAACTCATATTGAGGGATTATATTTAAATTGCGGATGGTGTTACGGTGGTTTTAAAGCAACTCCAGCATCAGGTTGGACTTTTGCTCATACTATTGCTCAAAACAGAGTTCATGAATTAAACGCAGGATATAGTTTAAATAGATTTCACACAGGCCACTTACTAGACGAAAAGGGACTTGGTACAAAAACTTGGATTTCATAAATGCTTTATATTAAATGTCCACACTGTGGAATGAGATCACAAAATGAATTTTCTTATGGCGGTGATGCTAGTGTTAAAAGACCCGAGCTTAATAAAGAAATATCAGATCAAGATTGGGATAATTTTGTTTATTATAGAAAAAGTTTAAGGGGAAAACATTGGGAGCTATGGCAACATTTATCAGGTTGTCGACAATGGATAAAAGTTGAAAGAGATACAGCAACTCACGAAATTTTTAAAACACATAAAGCCAATGAGGATATTTCTTAATGACTCAAAGCTTTAGGTTAGAAAATGTTGGACTGATTAATAGAGATAAAAAGCTTTCATTTAAATTTAATGGAAAAACATACTATGGTTATGAGGGGGATACACTTGCTTCCGCATTAATAGCTAATGGAATTCATTTAATTGGTAGAAGTTTTAAATACCATAGACCCAGAGGTTTTTTTGGTGCTGGAGTAGATGAGCCTTATGCAATCGTTCAACTATACAGAAATGGTGAGACTGAACCAAATATTAAAGCTACAGAACAAGAGCTTTTTGAAGGACTAGAAGCTACAAGTATAAATTGTTGGCCAAGTGTTAACTTTGATGTTGGTGCAATAAATAATTTTTTAAAAATATTTCTTCCAGCTGGATTTTATTACAAGACTTTTATGTGGCCTAAAAGTTTTTGGTACAAGGTTTATGAACCATTTATTAGAAAAGCTGCAGGACTAGGAGTTGCCTCAACAAAACACGATAAAGAGAGATATGAGCATAAATACGAATATTGTGATTTATTAATTGCAGGCTCAGGTCCATCTGGATTAGCAAGTGCATATGCGGCAGCGAAAAATGGAGCGCGAGTTATTTTGGCTGAAGATAAAGCTAGATTTGGTGGAACTCTTCTTACAAGTGAAGTTAATATTGGAAATAAATCAGGTAAAGAATGGGCCGAAGGAATTATCGCTGAACTTAAAGAAATGCCAAATGTGATTGTTAAAAACAGATCACAGATTTTTGGTTACTACGATCACAACATGCTGGTGATGTCTGAAAGAATAAGCAATCATTTATCACAAACAAAAAAATTTCACCCAAAGCAAAGACTCTGGTACATTAGAGCAAAAGAAGCAATAATTTCTTCAGGATCAATCGAAAGACCTATAGTTTTTGGAAATAATGATACACCTGGAGTAATGCTTTCATCGGCAGCAAAAGAGTATTTGAAAGTTTATGGAGTTTTAGTTGGAAAAAAACCATTAATATTTACAAATAATGATAGTGGTTATGAAACTGCAGTTGAGTTTAAAAAAAATGGAGTTGAGCCAATTATATTAGACACAAGAAAAGAGCCAAATTCAGAAATAATTGAAGAAGCAAAGAATTTAGGTATAAAAATTAAATTCTCATATGTAGTTGTTTCAGCAAAGGGTTATAAAAAAGTTAAAGCTGCTGAAATTGCTAAAATTTCAGAAGATAAAAATGACTTAGGGGTTTTGGAAAATATTAATTGTGATTGTATTTGTGTATCTGGTTTTTGGACACCAACGATACATTTAGCGTCTCAATCAGGTAATAAAACTAAATTTGATAAAGATATAGATGCTTTCGTACCAGGCACGTCAAAACAGAACGAAACAACTTTAGGAGCAGCAAATGGTAAATTTACTCTTGAAGAAACTTTAAAAGACTCATTTGATGCTGGTTATGAGTTGTCAAAAAAAATAACTAAAAATGATAATAAAATTTCATATCCTGTGGTTGTAGAAAAAAGAAAAACAACTCATGATAAATTTTGGTGCGTACCATTGCCTAAGGGAAAAAATTATAAAAGATTTTTAGACTTTCAAAATGATGTGGCTGTTTCAGATATTGAGATTGCGCTAAAAGAAGGCTACAGATCCATTGAACATGTTAAAAGATATACAACGCTTGGTATGGCAACAGATCAGGGTAAAACAAGTAACTTAAATGGTTTACAGTTAGTATCAAATATTGAAAATAAAATAGTGCCTGAGGTTGGTCACACAACTTTTAGACCTCCTTATACAGCAATTACTATAGGAGCAATTGTTGGAAGAGAAGTTGGTAAACATTCAAGACCAACAAGAAAGTCACCAATCCATCAATGGCATGAAAAAAATAATGCAGTATTTGTTGATGCGGGCGTTTGGCTGAGACCAAGGTATTACAAGCAGGAAAATGAAACATTATTCGAAGCATCAAAAAGAGAAGCAAAAAATGTTAGAACAAATGTAGGTGTTTGTGATGTAACCACTTTAGGTAAAATAGACATCAAAGGACCAGGCGCAGCCGAGCTATTAAATAGAGTTTATACCAATGCTTGGTTGAAGTTACCAGTTGGCAAAGCTAGATATGGCGTGATGTTGAGAGAAGATGGAATTGTTATGGATGATGGAACCACTACAAGAATTTCAGAAAATCATTATCACATGACCACTACTACCGCACAAGCAGCAAACGTTCTCTCACATTTAGAATACTATTTGCAATTAGTTTGGCCAGAACTAAACGTCAATGTAGTTTCAACTACTGAACAATGGGCAGGGGCTGCAATTGCTGGACCTAAATCTAGAGATTTATTACAAAAACTATTTCCTAATTCTGATGTGTCAAATGACGGATTACCTTTTATGGGATACATGGAAGGAGATTTGTTTGGTGTAAAAGCTAGAATTTTTAGAATTTCATTTTCAGGTGAGCTTGCCTATGAGGTCAATATTGAGTCTGATAATGGAAACTTTATGTGGGAAAAAATCATTGAAGTTGGAGAAGAGTTTAAAATTCAACCGTACGGAACAGAAGCGTTATCAACTCTTAGAATAGAAATGGGACACGTTGCTGGTTCTGAACTTGATGGAAGAACAATACCTTATGACAATTCTTTAGAAGGATTATTAAGTAAAAAGAAAGATTTTATAGGAAAAAGATCTTTAACTAGAGAGGCATTTATTACTGAAGATAGACAAAAAGTTGTTGGTGTTGTTCCTTTAGATAAAAAAACAAGTATACCTGAGGGTTCACATTTGGTTAAAGACTCAAATGCACCACTGCCAAATCCAAAATTAGGTTATATTTCAGCATCATGTTGGAGCGTTGAATACGATAATCCATTTTCTCTAGCTATTCTTAAAGATGGAAAGAACATGGTTGGAAAAAAATTATTTGCCATGTCTCCACTTAAAAATAAAGTAATTCCAGTTGAAATAGTTTCTTCACACTATGTCGACCCAAAAGGTGAAAGGGTACGATCGTGAGTTTAATTTCAGCTTTGGCAAATGTCCATTTAAAAGGTCAGTTTGGCGATTATGAAGGTAAAAATGAAAATGATCTTTTAAAGGTTTCAGAAGTAAAGAATCTATTGATAGTCCAAATTGTTCAGTATAAAAATTCCACCGTCTTATTTGAAAGCATTAACATTGATGGTTTGAAATTAAAAAACGCATCATTAAGTGTAGTAAGTAATAATGATACAAGAATTTTGTGGAATGGCCCTAAAAATTGGCTTCTAGTATCAACTAAAAAAGATTTGCTTAAAAATATTTCAAAAGTATTTAAAGAAACAGATTTTGCAGTAACAGATTTATCTCATTCAAAAGCTATAATCGAGATAGAAGGAGATAATGCAAAAGAAGTTTTAAAAAAAGGATGTCCTTTTAATTTTAATATTTTAAAAAAAAATAATTCAATCAATTCCTCATATAATGGCATAGCATTTACGGCTGATATGCTTGAGACTGATCTTGATAAGATAAGGTTATTTGTTCTTAGAAGCTTTGGTGAATCTTTTTATCATTCTATTACCGATGCATCTTTAGAGTTCGGCTTTAAATCATTGTAATTAATAATTTTTACCACCTCTAGTCGCTATATAAACTCCAATAGAAGCAATAATAAAACCAAATAAATCAAGAGTTGTAAGTTTTTCATTAAGAAAAAGCCAAGCCATAAAAGCTGAAGTAGGTGGGATCAAAAAAAATACTGAAACAGTTCTGCTAGCAGAATTCTTTTTGATCAAAAACATTAATATTGTAAAAGCCCCAAAAGATACAAGAAAGATTTGGTGACCCATTGCAATAACAAATGTTTTAGTAAAATCAATATAAGGCTCGGCAAAAACCAATATTACAAGAACGTGAAATAAGCATCCACCGACAGCTTGGTAGAAATTGCTAACAGACAAAGGTAAATTGTTACTTAGTTTCTTTTGCCAGATTGTGGAGATAGTAATAGAAATTAATGCTACTATTGTTGCTACCAAACCTAATAACGGTATGTCTGATCCCTTATCCCAACCTAAAACTAATGCCGCACCTACAAATCCAAGAAAAACTCCAATCCATTGTTTTATAGCTACTTTTTCACCCAACATAGGCCCACTTAATGCATTAGTTAAAACAGGTTGAAGAGTCACTATCAAAGCAGCTATCCCTGTTGGCATACCAATTGAGATAGAATAAAACACCCCACCCAAATAAAGTCCATGAAAGAGAACTCCACTTAATAAAGATTCAATTAAATTTTTTTTATTAATTATTATTGATTGCTTTGAATAAAGAGAAAATAGATAAAAACCTATGGCTACAAAAAAAAATCTAAATGCTAAAGCTGAAAACGGGTCACTATTATCTATTAATGGCTTGGTAGTTATAAATGCTGACGACCAAAGAATAACAAATATAAATGGAAAAATTTTAACCATCTTCTCTTATAAACTAAAATTAATGTAATTTTTGTTAAATTTTAACCCTAATTTGGACTCTTTATTAATTGAGCCAGGTACGCAAATCATTTAATGTAATAAAATGAATCTTAAGATTTATAAAGTTATTTTAATTTTAACCTCATTTATATTTTTAAATGGGTTTTTAGTCTTTATCCCATTGTTAGGACCTGGATTAACAATGGCTACTTCGGGAAATATTTATAAGGCAAGCATTCAATATATCGTTGATCGCCATATAAAAAGCAAGACAGGCAAAAGCTCATTTTCTTATGTTAAGGAAAGAATGTCGAAAGAGAGCATAAAAGTAGATTTGGATGCTGATCTGAAAAATTTAGTTGAAAAGAGAGTTAAAATAGCTCACAAAAAATTAACTAAACAAAAAAAAGGAAATAACCTAAATAAAGATCAAAGAAATTTAGAAGAAAAATTTAATATTGTTAAAAAAATTAATTATAAAAAAATTAATCAATAATTTTTAAAAAGATCAAATTTTTTTGCTTTGTTTCTTTGCACCATAACTCATAACTTTCACACATTCTCCAAAGATGGTCAAATGCCCTCTGAGAAATTTCCAATGGATAGTGACTTTTTGCATAATATAGATCTGGAATTTGAATAAGCTGTTTAATCACGATTTCTTTTTGAGTTCTCAATAATCTTATTGTTTCCTCAGGTATTTTTTTTTTTGTATTTTTATCTACAAAATTATTTTTTTCTAATTCTTCAAACCATTCATCATGGAACTTACCACTACTTATTTGCTTATATATTTTGGTTCCAATAAAGCCATCAACAGCATCTATATTAGAAAAATCTAAATTATTTTTCTTTATTTTGGAGATTTCTAAATAAATTATTTCAGCAACAAATAATACGTATGGTTTGTCTTTAGATACCATTAACTATCTTTTATATTTTTTCATAGCAGCATGTGCTAATATCAAATTTGGATCTAAAAATATTTTTGATGTTTTAATACTTTTAAAAGACTTAAAAGCGAATATCGCAATTGGTAATTCTGTGCATCCAAGTATTATTTTTTTGCATTTTTTTTTTATTAAATAATCAATTGCTGGTTTAATAATTTTATTTGCACTTTTCACATTTCCCATTTTTACAAACTTAATAGCTTTATTGACTGATTTTTTTTGGAGAATAGCATTTGGAAAAATTAGATTATATTTTTTATCAAAAAATTTGTTATAAACCCCAGTTTTTAAAGTACCTTCAGTTGCAAGCAAACCTATAGATGAATTTTTTTTACACTTTTTAATTGTGTGATTAAATACTTCTTTTGGCATATTGATTATTGGTAATTTAATTTTTTTTTTTAAATCGTCATACCAATAGTGTGCCGTGTTACATGGAATGACAATAAATTTACATTTACTTTTTTTAAGTAATTGACAACCGTTTAACAAATTTTTTAAAACCAATAGATATTTTTTCTCACTCTTTTTATTATTAAAACGATTAAATAAGTTTTTAGTTTGAACTCCAATGGACTCAGGTCTCCCAGGAATATTTGATTTATTATAAAGTAAAAATAAAGGGTATTCCTGATCAATCTTACCCCTATTTAAAATTGCAAGTTTATTACAAAAATCAAGACCTGCCTGCGTACCCATTCCTCCTAAAATTCCAATCATAATCTTATTTTTTATTATCTATTAGTTTATTGTGTCCCCTCATAAAAGTTAAAATTACACAACCTTCTTTTGTGTACGATGAGTGACTACTATTTGGTTCATAAGAAACAAAATCATTTTTTTTAAAAATTGTACCATCAGAGTCAATTATCTCTCCCTCTAAAACTAAAAATTCTTCATTACCAGTATGTATATGTGGAAGTGTTTTGGTTCCTGGATCTAATTTTGATACATAGGTTCCAAAATTTGTTTTTTTATCAAAACTAATCTTGTGCCAAGACCATCCTTTAATGGTTTTGCCATATTTATCAAATGCTTCGAATTTTAGGTGATTTAGTTTTGTTATTTTTCTTTTATTCATAAAATAAAAGACTAGTTCATTGGCTATAAAAAATGAAATAATTCTTTTATTAAGAATTAAACAAATTTACAGCCAATAAATGATATTGTGAAAATTATGCAGTTTTTAAGTTAACTGCTGAAGGACCTTTAGGACCATCTTCAACATCGAAAGTCAAAGTTTGACCCTCATCTAAACCATTCATACCAGCATCTCTTACAGCTGAAACATGTACAAACACATCTTTTTCTTTATCGTCTCTTTCAATAAATCCAAAACCTTTAGTTGGATTAAACCATTTTACTTTTCCTTGTAGACTCATATTTATCTTCTTACTTTTTGTTATGTTACTTTTATTACTTATAATTAAGTAATACGGCTTTGTTTAGATTTATTGAGGTTTTGTCAACTAAATTGATTAATTAGGAGTTTTTTAAATCTAACTGTTGTCTAAAAGTTTAGTTAAATACAAGGAATTAACATCTTCTTTATAATGTGCAAATGGGGGGCAAGGTTTAAATCCAGTATTATTAAATAATTTTCTTGCAGGAGCAAAAAATTTAGCAGCACCAGTTTCGATACTCAATTTTTTAATCTTTAGTTTTCTAGCTTCATCTATTAAGTGATTAATTACCTTAATTCCATTACCATTACCTCTAAAATCATCGTGAACCCTGATAGATTTGAACTCACCATGATTTTCTTCTAAAAATTTCAACGCACCACAACCCATTAGTTGATTATCCTCCCATAAACTCCAAAACTTTATCGAAAGCACTTTAAGCCCAGGAATTTCCAATACATGGGCGCTACCTTCTGGTGAAGCAGCTCTTAATTCAACAAAATGTTCTTTTAAAAGTTGATTAACTTCAGGATGATCAAAATTACCTTCAATTGACTTAAGCATCTATTTTAAATTTATTAAATGACCCATTTTTCTTTTTTCTTTAATATTTTTTTTAAGATAGTCAAAAAAAAATTGATTATCATTTAGCTTCGGATTTTCTCGATATGGAATGATCTGATCCCCTATGAGATTAATCATTTCTGCATTAGATAATTTCTGAAGTGCAACTTGCTCTAAAGAGCAAACAGCTCTAACATGATTTTCAAACTGACTTACATTATAAGCATTAATTGTTAAGTGACCTGAATTATGTACCCTCGGAGCAATTTCATTTACATAAAGATTGTCATTTCGATCTATAAAAAATTCCACACACAACGTTCCAATATATTTTAATTCTTCTGCTATCAGGACTGCCCACTCCTTAGATTGATCAAAAAGTTTTTCACTAATCTCTGCTGGTATTTTAGAATGTTTTAAAATTTGATCTTCGTGGATATTTTCAATTGGTTCATAAATCACATATTTGTTATCATTAAATCGAGTAACAATGACTGAAATTTCTTTTTTTAATTTAACTAATTTTTCTAAAATATATTTTTTACTAAAATCAATGTTCAAAGAGATAATTTCTTCCATATTTTTAATTGGATATTGTCCTTTACCATCATAACCCAAAGTAGTTGTTTTTAATATTCCTGGTAAGAAATCTCCTAAAGGTAAAAGATCTTCTTTACTGCTTACATACACATACCTTGTGGTTCTAATATTCAGTTTATTTATAAAATCTTTTTCAGCCAATCGGTTCTGAATCAAACGATTTACAGATGGTTTGGGTAAAACAGTTTTAAGTTTATTTAATATATTTAAAGTTTCAAATGGAATGTTTTCAAATTCATAAGTGATAATATCTACTTTTTTAGCAAAATCATAAATCATATTTTCATCATCATATTTTGCATGAATGAATTCATCACAAAAATTTTGTGCTGGTGCTTCTTTGTCGTCACAGTAAATAATTGTTTTAACGTTAAGTTTCTTAGCAGCAACTGACAGCATACTTCCTAGTTGACCACCCCCAAGTATCCCAAGTGTAATTTCTGACATTATCTAGGATTCTTTTTAATAGATTTAGTTTGAGACAGTCTCCAACTTTTTAATTTATTTCTAATCTTTAAATTATTGTTTCCAATAATCGACGCTGCAAGTAGAGCGGCATTAATTGCACCATCTTCACCGATGGCAAGAGTTCCAACAGGTATTCCTTTAGGCATCTGAGCTATTGATAACAAGCTATCCAACCCTTTTAATTTTTTACTTTCAATAGGTACACCCAATACTGGTAATGGAGTTAAAGATGCAATCATGCCAGGTAAATGAGCGGATCCTCCAGCACCGGCAATGATAACTCCTATATTATTTTGCTCAGCATCAGACGCATACTCGTACATTCTTTTAGGAGTTCTGTGAGCAGAAATTATCTTTGTCTCAAATGAAACTCCTAAATTTTTAAGAGTTTTTTCACATAATTTCATAATTTTGTAGTCAGACTGACTACCCATTACAATTGATACTTTAAGTGATTTATTTTTGTTCATCGTGACAGTGAAAGTTTATTTCAAAATATACTTAAAATTTCAATAAAATTCATAGAAATTGAAAATACATATTGATATGGTTAATCAATAAAAGCATGAACTATAGAATAGATAACCTTCAATATTGCAATTGGTCTCGAAAAATTTTTGAGATTAATAGAGAAGCCAGCCTAGATGCCGTCCATGTGACTATAGTTTATCATGAGGATTATGATGAACTACTAATTGAAATAAAAAGATGGGAAAAATTATTCAATGAAAATTCAGATTTAATATTTCTAGGTAGAGATTTTAATGATATTCAAAAAGCTCACAAAGAAAACAAAACAGCAGTTTTTTTTGGTTTTCAGAATTGTTCGCCTATCGAAGATGATATTAATTTAGTTGAAAAAGTGCATGAGCTTGGTTGTCGATTTATGCAACTGACTTATAATAATCAATCCTTACTTGCAACTGGATGTTACGAAAAAATAGATAGTGGGGTAACCAATTTTGGCAGGGAAGCTATAAGGGAAATGAATAGAGTTGGAATAGTTATCGACATGTCTCATTCAGCTGAAAAAAGTACTTTTGATGCAATTGAAATCAGCGAAAAACCTATTGCAATCACTCATGCAAATCCAGCTTTTTGGCATGCAGCAAAAAGAAATAAATCAAACGATCTATTGAAAACTTTAGGAGACAGCGGAGGTATATTGGGTCTTTCTTTATATCCTCATCATTTAAAAGATAATACTAATTGCACGTTAGAAAGTTTTTGTGAAATGACTGCAAGAACGGCAGAAATTATGAATGTGAAGAATATAGGGATTGGTTCAGATCTATGTTTAGGACAAACTAACAGTGTTGTCGAATGGATGAGAAATGGAACGTGGTCTAAAAGTATAAATTATGGTGAAGGATCAAAAAATAAATCTGGTTTTCCAAAACAACCAGAGTGGTTCGAAGATTCTAGGGGGTTTAAAAATTTAGAAAATGGATTGAAAAAGGTTGGATTTTCTGAAGACGAGATCAACGGGATACTGGGAAATAACTGGTTTAATTTTTATAAGAATATTTAAATGCAAGTTCAATTAAGAAACCCCAATACTATAATGAAATTATCTAGACTAGGATCTTTTCATCAGTCAAGGTTATCATTTTTAAGAAGTTTTTTAGATGAGTTTAAGGATTGGGAATATAAAAAAGATTTATTTGATTTAGATGAGTTTGGCTATGGTACTACTGTCTATTCTTTTAAAAAAAAGGATAGAGTTTATTCGTTAATTTGTTTTGCAAATGAAATTAATGATGAAGAAAGATCTGATAGAGTTATTGCCACCAAATGGGATGCTGCATTTACTTTGCATGATGGAGTTCCTTCCAAACAAGATATCGAAAGATTAAGAAATGAAGTTCCAAAGCAAGAAATAGGCAGACTATCCTACAAAGAACTAACTCTTTCTAGAGCAAATAAGTCAGTACGAGTATTTAATCATGTGGTGGAGAGCTTGAGTAATGGCAATCAACCAGATTTAAAACTTTTAGAACAAGTCGGATACCTTTATAGGACAACAGCAGTTTATGGATCAGGTAAATTTGGACTAGCAGATCGTTTTAGAATTAAAAACCGAGAAGAGATAAATGGTCCATTTAGACTAGAAATGATGTTGGTTTATCTAGTAAGACAATTTACTTTTGATCAAGTTAATCATATTGCAAAATCTAAAAATCCAAAAAATGCTGTTAAACTTGATCCTGAAATTTGTAAAAATTTAGGAATTGGCAACTCGACAGGCTTAGGTATGGCACCATTTATTGTCAACCACCCAACATTGTTAAATAATTGGATAATGAGCAGAGAAATTGCTTTAAAAAAAATTAGAGAATTAAAAAAGGTAAATGTAAATGAAATTGAAATATTTAAAAGTAGTTTAAAAAACTCAATTAAGAATATTACTAGCTGGAATACTGAAAATGAATATCAACAAAAAAAAATCAAATCTCTTTTGGAAGATGTTCAAAAATTTTTGAGACTTATTGAAATGGAATTTAATTTTGAGAAAGATTATCCATTTAATGAATTATATATATGGCTAGAGCAGAAAGCGTGCGATGAATGTATAGAGTATGTAGTTTCAATGATGCTAGAACCCTTTGATTATATAGTTAAACCATTAGTTGGCAAAATGAGCTCAGAAGAGGATAGATATTTTACAATACCAACACACCGCACTGTTGAAGACTTGAGAAATATTATTGAAAACAGATATTCAGATATTTTGAAAATTGATTTTGAAAAAAAAGAAAATAATAAAAACTTTTGGTTTATATCAAAAAATAAGGAAGAACCGAGGTATGCAGATAGATTTGAAGAAAATGGCTCAGAATTAGAGCAACCATTAGCAATCGCTAGAGATATTAAAAAATTACATGATCACCTTATAGTTTCAAAAGATAGTTTAACTATTGATAGATTTTTAATTCAAAATACTGATCTAAGGCATGTTGTTAGAAGAGCATTTATTATTGAAAAATTTCCATACTCAGAAATTCAAGATAACACTATTGGAGGAAAAGTAATTCCAATTGACATGCTTAGACTGAAGTTATCTTTTTTTGGAGCTTTAAAATTTGATCCAAGATCAGATAAATGGTTAAGAATATGCATGTTTCAAGGAGCGCCACTTCCAAGCGAATTAAGAAATTACGATCAACAATGGGTTTATAATTCTTATATCGGTAGATGAAATCTTTAAGTGAAATAGAGACAACCTCGAAACGAGCAAGCAGAGCTGCAGGGTTCTCCTGGGGTGTAGCTGAAGAAATTGGGAAAAGTGTTCGTCTTTTAGAATTGTTTGGTCTTGCAGGTATTAAAAATTTAAATCAATATTACAATTCAAGAACTAGTGAAAAATTTGAAAATCTAAATCTAGTTAGTAAAAATAATAATTCAGAAAAATACCCATACTGCCCAATTTCATTGGGAATTAGTTTTCTAGATCAAATTAGAACTCTTGAAAAATTTGAAAATATCACATTCAATAAAATTTCTTTTCCTTTATTAATTTTACCTTTTTTAAGCAGAAGTTCAGAAATAATTGGTAAAAAGATATATATAAAATTTGATCAAACTGAGTTTTTATTAAATCTCAATGTTAATATTTCATCAAATCTACTAAATCAAGATTACCCAATTCTTTCTAATAATATAAAAATTAATATTATAGAAAATAAAGATAATTTTTCCGAGATAGAATGGAAAAATTTGTACAAACTTTCAGAAGAGACATTTGTTGAAGAGACGGATAGTTTAAAGCAAGGTGCTGCTGGTGCAGGACTAACTGATAATGACTAAAAAAAATGAGGAAAATTTTATTAAAGAAGAAAATATTCAAGAGTTAAATGATATTTGTGATGAGTGTAAAAAAATAGACGAAAGTGTATCTCAAAATTTGATATTAACTGGATTTAAAATATGTAAATCATGCAGAGTTTCAAAAACAATATTCCCAATTTAAATATTATTAACTGGCAGTACGTTCATTCTACTCATTATAAAAGAAATTGATAGAAACGCAATTATCAAAAAAGATAAAAACACAATTCCAAAAGACTTTAAATTAGATTTTAAATTTAAGATTTGTTTTGTAGAAATTATTAAAGCTGCAAAAATCCAAAATTGTGTAAGAAAAATAATTGGGACCATTAATTCCGGTGTTACTGCGAAAAATCGAAGCAAACCTGGCGCATGTGCAAAACCAACAGCAGTTAAAACTTTTTTAAATGTAGCCTTTGTCTGTTTGTCTGGAAAAAGTTTTACACCTATAACGTATATAAATACTCCCCAAACCAACCATGTTAGTATTGCTGTAATTCCTGACATTGCAACTGCAGTTTTTACTATTGTATTGGCTGCTACAGCACCAGCAATTCCATCTAAAATCATTATTAAACCTGCAAAATAAATTGCAGCTTCACCAAAATTTTTATTTTCACTGTATAGTGATTTGTCTAACTTTATAGATTTAAAAATTATATTTAAAAATTCACCAAACATTATTTTTTTTTATTTTTTTGTTCTTTATAAGAAACAATTAGTGGCAAGACTATTAAAGCAATAATTATGATAATGCAAACCGCTATTAGAAAACCTTTTGTCATTTTTTAGGGGGAGTATAACACTCCCCCTAAATAAAGTTAGCCTTTTACAACTTCTCTTGTATTTGCGTTGAATGATTCTTTAAATGGAATATCCACTACTACTGCATCAACAGGTGTTCCTGGTTTGTCAGAGTATTTTTCTGGCAGATGAACTTTGTACTTAGTTCCAACTTTACCTTTTGGAAATCCATTTGAATTTAAAGTTCCATCAAATGGCACATATCCCATTGCTATGTTTTGCTTTTTTTCAGGGTGATACCAAGGAGAGGTAATAAATCCTACTGGATCTCCACCACTCTCAGGTGAAACCAACCAAAAATCAGGAGCATACTCCTCAATAGGTTTACCACCCATTTCAAGCCCTACTAACTGAAGTTTGTATGGTTTTTTCCCATCTTTAATTTCAGCGCCCATTTTTTCTAGTGCAGCTTTTCCTACGTAGTCAGCTTTCTTATCCCATTCACCTTTACCAGATAATGAAACTTGATAACCAAGATTACACTGAAAAGGATTATGCTGTTGATCCATATCTTGTCCCCAAGAAAGAATTCCAGCTTGAATTCTTCTGTGGTGAGCAGGTGCTATAACCATCAAGCTATGTTTTTTACCAGCATCAAGAACTGCATTCCACATATCATCAGCGTATAACATGGAGTCTCTTAGGTATATCTCATAGCCAGCTTCTCCAGAGAAACCAGACTGAGAAATAACGCAACTTCTTCCGCCTACTTTAACTTCTGCCAATCCATAAAAAGGCATATTGTCAAAATCAACTTGATCTCCACAAAGATCTTTCATCAAAGCTTTTGATTTAGGTCCTTGTATTTGAACTGGACTGACATCAATTTCATCAATAGTACAATCAAACCTTCCATCAGCATTTACACCCTGAAGGTACATACCAATATCAGAGTCTGATAATGAAAACCAAAATTCATCTTTTGAAATTCTTAAAAGAATTGGATCGTTTAAAACTCCTCCATATGAGTTACATAAAATTACATATCTTGCTCTCATAGGAGAAATCTTTGTAGCATCTCTTGTAATTACATAGTCTGTAAATTTTTCTGCATCAGGACCTTTAACTCTAATCTGTCTTTCTACAGCAACATTCCACATCGTGACGTGATTTACAATTGCATCATATTCCACCATTGCACCACCATCCTCTGGTTTTACATATCCTCTTGGATGGTAAATACGATTGTAAACAGTAGCTCTCCAACAGCCTGCTTGCATTGATAAATGCCAATATGGAGACTTTCTTACTCTTGTTGAAATTAACATTTCAACTTTTGTAGGTCCACTTTGTCTTAAATTATAGGGTACTGCACGATCTGATTGATCAACTGTAGTAGCCTGATTTAGTTTAGTATAGTCAAATTCTTTAGACATAACCGTTCTCCTTCAACCACTTGTTAGTTTCCTTCAAGCCGCCGAATGTATAAATGTGGAAGTTGTCAGTAAAATCTTTCACTTTCCCAATTAATTCATTAGGGTCTTTAGGTTTCAATAAATCTAACGCCTTAGTAAAATTAGATTTAAGAAAATTAATGGAATTTTTTGCCCCAACAATATTAGCAAATTTAATCAAGCTAGATATTTTCATTGGCCCAGTAATTCCTACATGCACTGGTACGCTCTGCTTAGAAATAAAATCAACAATAGGTTGACTGTCTAATAGCCACTGTGTAACTATATAGTCAGCATAAGGCTTCTTATCCATCATTGCTTTTTCTAAATTTTTTTCTGGTATGTCTGGGCTTCCCTCGGGATGACCTGCTATACCAATTTTAATTCCATCAAAAAAACCTGTTTCTAAAATTTGATATGAGCTATCAAATTTTCCAATAGCGTCTCTGCTTCCACCAATAACTAACGCTTGTTTAACCCCCTGGTCTTTACATATCGAAACATAATCTTTTAATTCATTCTCACTATTAATTGATCTTGCTGGAAAATGAGGCACAGGATTAAAACCTTTTTTAACAAGATCGCCTGATTTATTAGCAGTATCTTTATAGTCACCACCGGGTAGCATTGTTACATATACATCCTTTACAGGAGGTAATGATTCAAGGTCTGTGTGTGGACCTATTTCAAGTGAAAAATTCATTTTTCTCGATCATTATCTTATTTATAAAAGCTGTCAAAGAAATTCAACACGTGGTCTCAATTGAAATTTGTTGCTAAAAATGATGCTCATGATAATTTTTTTTATGGACAAAAATCAAAATAATAAAACCCTTTCAGAAATCCTGGACATCAAAAAATTGATGAATGTGCATAAGCCAATTGACACTGCAAATGGGTTACCAAATCAATGCTATACAAGCGATGAATACCTTCACCACGAGAGAGATAAGGTTTTCTTTGATAAGTGGACCACAATTGGAGTTGGAAGTTCAATTCCAAATCCCGGTGATGCAAAACCATACAATCTGCTCGGGATTCCACTAATGATGGTTAGGGATAAAGATATGAAGATTAGGATATTTCATAATGTTTGTAGCCATAGAGGCTATAAAATTTTAGATAAGCCATGCACCTTAAAAAATGTAATTAGGTGTCCTTATCACTCATGGTCATATGACTTTAATGGCAAACTAATTGCAACACCTCATATCGGAGGTCTAAATATTCATGAGTCGGAAGAGTTTGATAAGTCTAAAAGCAATTTAAAAGAAGTTAGAGCAAAAGTTTGGATGGACATTATATTTGTTAATATTCACAACAATGAACTAGAATTTAATGAATATATTAAGCCATTAGAAGATAGATGGTCAAAATTTATTTCTAAAGAAGATCAACATTTGTTGGTACGCTCTAAAGACTACGGGTATTTTAGTTTAGATGTAAAAAGTAATTGGAAGTTTGCAGTCGAAAATTATTGTGAAAGTTATCATTTGCCAACAATTCATCCAGAATTAAATAAGATATCAAATATCAGTAATCATTATCATATCCAAGGTTTACCAAACAGATTTGCTGGCCAAGGAAGTAAAAAATATAATCAATTAACCAAAGGAAAGAAAGCATTTAAAAATTTTGAAAATTGGCCAAAAAATTTAAGTAAAAACTCAGAATATATAGCTTTATTTCCAAATGTAATGATTGGTTTGCACATTGATCATTTTTATGCATTTTGGTTAGAACCTATTTCAATTAATGAAACTAAAGAACATTTAGCTATGTATTATGTGGGAGACAATAGTGCCAATGGAGAAGAATTTGAAACTATGAGAGAAGAAAATGTAAGAATTTGGAAAAATGTTATGTCAGAAGATATCAAAGCTACTGAAGGAATGCAGGAAGGAAGATATTCACCTGTGTATAATGGGGGAAATTTTTCTCCATGGATGGACAACCCAACCCACCAATTTCATAAATGGGTTGCGGGTAATTTAATCTAAAATGAAAATAATTTTAATAATGGGCTTGCCTGGATCGGGAAAAACAACTTTAGCAAATGAGTTAGGGCCAATGCTTAATGCTAAAAGATTAAATGCTGATGAAGTTAGAAAAGAGGCAAATGATTGGGATTTTTCTGAAGAGGGAAGAAAAAGACAAGCAAAGAGAATGGCAGAATTTGCTTTAAAGTTAAAAAGTCAAGGTAATCATGTTGTAGCGGATTTTATCTGCCCAACACCTGAGGCGAGAAGTTTATTTCCCGCAGATTATATTGTTTGGGTAGATACAATTAAAGAAGGAAGGTTTGATGATACTAACAAAATGTTTGTTAAACCTGACAAGTATGACTTTCATGTAACAACACAAGATGCTAAAAATTGGGGACCAAAAATATTTAAGGAAATAAAATAATGGCTTACGAATGGGACAACAAGAAACCGACAGCACAGATGCTAGGAAGATGGCAGCCCTTTCACGATGGTCATTATACTTTATTTAAAGAAATAATAAAAAAAACAGGTCAAGTGTGTATTCAAATTAGAGATGTCCAGGGGGTGGACGATAATCCTTTCGATTTTGAAACTGTTAAAAAAGATATTGAAGAAAAGCTAAACCCTGAATTTGAAGGACGTTTTAAAATTATAATAGTTCCTAATATTACCAACATTTGTTATGGCAGGGGTGTTGGTTATAAGATTGAAGAAATTGAACTTTCAAAAGAAATTCAAGAAATATCGGCTACAAAAATAAGAGCCAAAATGAGAGAAGAGGGTAAGCTTAAATAAATTATAGATGAATATAAAAGTAATCAATTATTCAAAAGATATTGCAGGAGTTATAATTAATGAGCCTAAAACTTACAACTCCTTATCGTTTAAAAATTTAAATGATCTAATCAAGGCTTTTAAAAAACTAGATAAAGACAAAAATGTTAAAGTCATAATTCTTGAAGGAGCTGGTAAAGGATTTAGTGCGGGACATAATTTAAAAGAAGTCAAAAATTTAAAAAAAAAAGAAAAGTATCAAAAATTATTTAGTCTTTGTTCAAAACTAATGCTTCAAATTGTTGAAGGTAGAAAACCAGTTATTGCTAAAGTGCATGGTGCTGCTTTTGCTGCAGGATGTCAATTAGTTGCAAGTTGTGATTTGGCTTACAGCACCAAAGACGCATTGTTTGCAACACCCGGTGTAAATATAGGTTTGTTTTGTAGTACACCGATGGTGGCAGTAAGTAGAAAAATTAAACCAAAACCAATGATGAAAATGCTATTAACTGGAGAGCCTATTAAAGCGAATTATGCAAAAGAAATAGGTTTAATAAATGACTGCTACTCAAAATCAAAATTAAACAGTGAGGTTTTAAAAGTTGCCAAAACAATTGCATCAAAATCAAATCTAACAATTAAAATTGGAAAACAAGCATTTTATAAGCAATTAGAAATGCCTTTAAAAAAAGCATATACTTACACAAGTAAAATGATGTCAATTAATATGATGGCAATGGATGCTAAGGAAGGTATTTCTGCTTTTTTAGAGAAAAGAAAACCTACATGGAAGAATAAATGATTTTTAAAAAAATAAAAATTGCTAAAAATATATTAATCATCTTATTTATATTTTTTGGACTTTATGTCGTTTTGGATTTAAGAGATTATAATTTTAAAAGGGCAGTCGATGCCTGTCTTGCAGGTAGTCAAAAATTATCTAAGACTAAAATCACTGATTTAAAAGAGGCTAGAAAATTTTGTGAAGATCAAATAAAGAAAAATAAGTAGTAATACCTGATGAGTGAAATCAAAGACATTCTCTCTAAATACACGACGATTGCGATGATTGGTGTGAGTAAAGACCCAACAAAACCATCAACTATTGTTATGAAATATATGCAAAAATATGGCTATAAAGTTATTCCAGTTAATCCAAGTGCAAAAGGAGAAAAAATTTTGGGTGAAGAGGTGTTTGGTAAGTTAAATGAAATAAAAACCTCAATAGACATTGTAGATGTTTTTAGACCATCCAAAGAAGCTACAGAGATAGCAATAGAAACAGTTAAAATTAAAGCAAAGGTTTTGTGGCTGCAACTAGGTATAAGTAGTGATGAAGCAAAAAAAATTGTAGAGGCTAGTAATATTGAGTATATAGAAAACAGATGTACAAAAATGGAGTATCAGAAAATTTTTTTAAAAGTAACACAAGCTTTTCCAGTTCTCTCAAATAGATAATGAAAAAAATATTTCTTATTTATGGTCATTATAATGACAAATCTTTTAATGCAGCAATTAGAGATACATTTATTCAAACCGCTGAACAAAATGGAAATAAAGTTGATTCAGTAGATTTATATAAGGAAAAATTTGATCCTGTTTTTGCAGGTGAAGAAGCTGGGGAGGATGTTTTAAATCATCGTAAAAGAATTGAAGAATGTGATATAATTGTATTAATCGCACCAATTTGGAATTTTAGAATGCCAGCAATAGTTGAGGGTTGGATAGATAAAGTTTTGGCACCACCCTGGGCTTTTAGGTTTAAGCAGTTATGGGGAAATTATGGATACCCAATTGGAAATTTAAGACAAAAAAAAGCAATTATATTTTGTACATATGGCTCTCCAAGGTTAGCAATTACAACATTCTTTTTAAATCTTCCAATTAGAAGACTTAAAAGAGGGGTATTTCATATGTGTGGCATTTATAATATTGTTTACAGAAGATACTTTGCGGTACCTTTTGTTAGTGATGAAAAAAGACAACAATTTCTTGCAGATGTTAAAAAAACTGCCCTTAATATTTAAAGTAATTTTATTTACCTTTTTTCTTCCAATTTTCTCATACGCTGATTTAATTAAACCTAATAACGGTATTGAGCCTTATCAAGTTGTTAAGATCCAATTGAGAGGTCTAAAAAAAAATGATGAACCTTCAAAAGATAGTGGTATTGAGCAAACATGGGAATTTGCACACCCAAATAATCAAAAGAATACAGGACCTTTAGCAAAGTTTAAAACTATGCTTAAGGGTAACTCATATCAGATGCTCTTAAATCATTTGGAGCATGAGGTATCAGAGATTCAAATAACAGAAAATATTGCCACTTTTGAGGTTACAATATTAGATAAAAGCAAAAAATATTATAAATTCAAATGGATTGTTGAAAAACTCACAAATGAAGGACCCCTTAAAGATTGTTGGCTCACAGTCATGGTGTCAGCACCCCAGCCATTGGGCTCTTCAGTTTAAATGAACAACTAAACGAATTTTGTTTCGTAAGTAATAAAAATTTAGTAGGAATCGCCTAATGAAATCTAAAGTTAAAGTAGTCGTTGTAGGAGGTGGTGTAGTTGGAGTAAGTGCCCTTTATCACTTAGCAAAAAAAGGTTTAACTGATGTCGTTCTTGTCGAAAGAAAAGAACTAACCTCAGGATCAACTTGGCATGCAGCTGGTTTGTTGCCTTTATTTAATATGAGTTATTCAGTTGGACAACTTCATAAATACGCAGTTGATCTTTATAAAAAATTAGAAGAAGAGACGGGACAAAATGTTGGTTTTAGCGTTGTATCAAATATTCGTTTAGCAAGCACCAAAGATAGAATGGATGAGTATCATCAGTATGCAGGTGTTGCTCAAACTATAGGTGTTGATGTAAAATTTTTAACACCAGATCAAGTAAAAGAAATTTGGCCACTATGTCGTACAGATGATTTGCTTGGCGCAATCCAACATCCAGAAGATGGGTATATTCAACCAGCTGATTTAACCCAAGCTATGGCCACTGGTGCAAGAAATATGGGTGCAGAGATTTATAGAAACACAGCTGTAGTTGGAATTAAACAAACTAAAGATGGATGGATTGTCGAGACTGATAAAGGAGCAATAGAGTGTGAGCATGTAATCTCTTGCTCGGGAAATTTTGCAAGACAAACTGGAAAAATGGTTGGTTTAGATATTCCTGCTATACCAGTTGAACATCAATATATTGTTACAGAAGCACACCCAGACATTCTAAAAAGAAAAAAAGAAGGCTTACCTGAAATGGGAGTTTTAAGAGATAGTGATAGTAGATGGTATATGAGAGAAGAAGCTGGTGGTTTAATTTTAGGACCTTATGAAGATGGTGCACCAGCTTGTTATGTTGATGGCCCATCAAAAGATTCTGAGTATGAATTATTTCAAGAAGATTTAGATAGACTTGCTCCACACATTGAAGGTGCAATTCATAGAGTTCCAGCTTTTGGAGAAGTGGGTGTAAAAAAAGTTTATAATGGTGCAATTTGTTATACGCCAGATGGAAACCCAATAGTTGGACCGGCGTGGGGACTTAAAAATTTTTGGATTAATGAAGGACATAGTTTTGGTATTACTGCAGCAGGTGGTGCAGGGTGGCAACTTGCAGAATGGATTGTAGATGGAGAACCAACAGTTGATATGCTTGGTGTAGATCCAAGGAGGTTTGGTGACTATGCAACAAAATCATATTTAAAAGAAAAAAATGAAGAAGCTTATAATCATGTATTCAAAGTTCATTATCCAGATGAAGAAAGAGGCGCTGCTAGAGAACTAAGAACATCACCCTGTTATGACAGAATGAAAGATTTGGGTGCTGTATTTGGACAAAAATTTGGATGGGAGAGACCAAATTTCTTTGCAGTAGATGGAGCGGAACAAAAAGACGATTGGTCTTTTAGAAGATCCAAATGGTTTGAAGCAATAAAAAAAGAATGCAAAAATGTAAAAGAAAATGTGGGACTACTAGATATGACCGCATTTGCAAAGTGTAGAATAAAAGGTCCTGGGGCAGAAGAGTTTTTAGATTATTTAGTTGCTAATAAACTTCCAAAAAAAATAGGAAGAATAGGTTTATGCCATGCTCTTAATACTAAAGGAGGAGTTCATTCTGAATTTACAATCATGAGAGAAGCTTCAGATAGTTTCTATTTAGTTTCTGCAGGAGCGAACCAAAGATTAGATCATGACTGGATTCAAAAGTGGATGCCAGTTGATGGAACAGTTCAATTTGAAAACTTAACCAATAGTATGGGTGTACTTGTTGTATCTGGTCCAAAAGCTAGAGAGTTAATGACAAGAGTTTCAACAGATGACTTCTCAAAAGAAAACTTTAAATGGTTAAGTGCTAAAAATGTAAATGTTGGAAATGCACCAGTAAATGCCATGAGAGTAAACTTTGTTGGAGAGCTTGGTTGGGAATTACATCATCCAATTGAATACCAAAATCACATATTTGATAAATTAATAGAAGCAGGTAAAGATTTAGGTCTTAAGCCTTATGGAATTAGAGCAATGAACAGTTTAAGACTTGAAAAATCTTATAAACTTGTTGGAACAGAGCTTTCAATTGAATATTCACCTTATGAATCTGGATTGGATAGATTTATACATCCTAATAAAGGTAACTTTATTGGATTGGATGCACTTAATAAGTGGAGAGAAAAAGGTTTTGACAACAAGCTAGTTACTATGGAAATCCACAACGTGGATGATGCTGATGTTCTAGGAAATAATCCAATTTATAAAAATAATAAAGTTGTTGGACGTGCAACAGGAGGGGATTATGGATTCAGGTTGGGTAAATCAATTGCTCTAGGAATGGTAAAACCTGATGTTGCGACAACAGGTCAAAAATTGAAAATTGATATTTTAGGAAAAATGTACGATGCTACAATACTAGATGAAAGTCCATATGACCCAGAAAATAATTTATTGAGAGCATAATGAAAATATTAGTCGCTGTTAAGAGGGTAATTGATTACAATGTTCAAGTTAGAGTTAAAGAAGACGGAACTGGAATTGTCACAGAGAATGTTAAAATGTCTAGTAACCCACCAGATGACAATGCAATTGAAGAGGCAGTAAAAATTAAAGAAGCAGGCAAAGCAACAGAAATTATTGCAATTACAGTCGGTGAAGAAAAGTCACAAGAAACTGTTAGAAAAGCTTTAGCAGTGGGTGCGGACAGGGGCATTTTAATCAAAACCGAAGGAAATGTTGAGCCATTAGCCGTAGCAAAAGCACTACAAAAAATTGTTGATAAAGAAAAGCCTGATTTAGTTTTTATGGGCAAACAAGCAATAGATGATGATTGTAATCAAACAGGTCAAATGTTAAGTGCTTTACTAAATTGGCCTCAAGCAACATTTGCATCAAAAATTGAAATAAAAGATAAAATTTTAGAAGTAACAAGAGAAATTGATGAGGGATTAGAAACAATCGAAGTTAATCTTCCAGCTATTGTTACATGTGATTTAAGATTAAATGAACCAAGATATGCGTCATTACCAAATATTATGAAAGCTAAAAAAAAACCTATAGAGATATTTACAGCTGCAGACCTAGGAGTTGATCTAGCACCTAGAGTTCAACAAATTAAAGTGGAAGAACCACCCAAAAGAAAAGCAGGAATTAAAGTTGCAAGTGTTGCGGAATTAGTAAGTAAACTTAAAAATGAGGCAAAAGTAATATAATGTCAGTTTTATTAATAGCAGAACATAATAATAAAGAAGTAAAACCCTTTACATTAAACGCAATTACCGCAGCATCACAAATGGATACCGATGTACACGTTCTATTAATTGGAAATAATTGTGGCGATGTTGCTAAAGCACTATCTGAAATGTCATTTGTTAAAAAGGTATTGCATGCTGAAGCTGCTCATTATGAAAACTATTTAGCTGAAAACTTTGCGCCACTAGTTGTAAAAGTTTCAGAAAATTACTCTCACATTGTTAGTTCTGCAAATACATTTGGTAAGAATTTGATGCCAAGAATAGCAGCACATTTAGACATATCTCAAGTAAGTGATATTACTAAAGTTGTATCACCTGATACATTCATAAGACCTATTTATGCAGGAAATGCTTTTGCTACAGTAAAAAGTACAGATAAAAAAAAATGTATAACAATTAGACCAACTTCTTTTGAACCTTGTCAAACATCTGGTGGATCTGCTCCAATAGAAAAAATTGAAGCTACAGAAGAGTTTACATTGTCAAAATTTATTAAAAGAGAAGAAGTTAAATCTGATAGACCTGAGCTTGGAACTGCTAGAATTGTAGTTTCTGGTGGAAGAGGAATGCAAAATGGAGAAAATTTTAAATTGATAACTGATATTGCGGATAAATTAAATGCTGCAATCGGTGCGTCCAGAGCAGCAGTAGATGCAGGATATATAAGTAATGAACATCAAGTTGGTCAAACAGGTAAAGTTGTTGTTCCAGATTTATATATTGCGGTTGGAATTTCAGGGGCAATTCAACATCTTGCTGGAATGAAGGAAAGTAAAATTATTGTTGCTATAAATAAAGATGGTGAAGCACCAATATTTAGTGTTGCTGATTACGGGTTAGAAGCAGATTTATTCGAAGCTTTACCTCAATTCTTAGAAGAATTGAATAAATTAAATAGTATACAAAAATAATTAGTACTGTAAAAATTTAAGATATGCCTAGAGAAGCAATGGATTATGATGTGGTAATCGTTGGTGGAGGTCCTTCAGGACTATCTACGGCTATTAAATTAAAACAGTTAGATCCAGAATTAAATGTTTGCTTGCTTGAAAAAGCTTCAGAAATTGGGGCTCATATTCTTAGCGGTAATGTTTTTGAAACAAGAGCCTTAGACGAACTTTTGCCAAACTGGAAAGAACTAAACTCACCAATTAAAACTAAAGTTTCAAAAGAAAAATTTTTATTTTTAGGAAAAAATAAATCATTAAATTGGCCAACTTGGCTACTTCCTAAAGTTCAGCAAAATCACAATAATTATATAATTAGTTTAGCAAATTTATGTAGATGGCTTGCAGAACAAGCAGAAGCTTTAGGCGTTGAAATATTTCCAGGATTTCCTGCAAGTGAAATTTTATATAATGAAGACGGCTCAGTTAAAGGAGTTGCAACTCAGGATATGGGTATAGATAAAGAGGGAAATCAAAAAGATAGTTTTGAACCTGGCATAGAATTATTAGGAAAAGTTACAGTTTTTGCCGAAGGGTGCAGAGGTCACTTAGGAAAACAGTTAATTGAAAAATTTAATCTCTCTGAGGGTAAAGATCCCCAGCAATATGGAATTGGTTTTAAAGAAATATGGGAAATAGAAGATAAAAATCATGAAGAAGGAATGGTTATGCACACTGCTGGATGGCCTCTAGATAACAATACTTATGGTGGAAGTTTTATATATCACGCAGAAAACAAACAAATTTTTTTAGGTTACGTAATAGGCCTTGATTATAAGAATCCCCATCTTTCACCATTTGATGAGTTTCAAAGATTTAAAACTCACCCAGCAATTAAAAAAATAATTTTAGGGGGTAAAAGAATTTCTTATGGAGCAAGAGCTTTAATTGAAGGAGGTCTTCAAAGTTTACCTAAAATGTATATGCCTGGAGCATTATTAGTTGGGTGCGATGCAGGCACTTTAAATATGCCAAAAATTAAAGGTTCTCACACTGCAATGAAAAGTGGAATTATAGCTGCTGAAACAATTAATTTTCATTTTAAAAAAGGAGATGATCTATCAGTATATGAAAAAATATTTAAAGAGAGTTGGTTATATAAAGAATTATACAAGGCAAGAAATGTTAAACCAAGTTTTAGTTGGGGCTTAATTCTAGGAATAATATTTACAGGAATAGATCAAATTTTGTTTAGAGGTAAATTACCATTAACGCTCAAACATAGACATGCTGACCATGAAACTTTAAAGCCCGCAAGTGAAATGCCTAAAATCGATTATCCCAAACCTGATAATATTATTACATTTGATAAAACAAGTTCAATTTATTTAACAGGCACTAATCATACCGAAAATCAACCAGTGCACTTACAGCTTAAAGATCCCAATTTACCAATCAATTATACTTTAGAAAAATTTGATGAACCTGCGCAAAGATATTGTCCTGCGGGGGTTTATGAAGTTCAAAAAGAAAATGATGTAAATAAATTTGTAATCAATTCTCAAAATTGTATTCATTGTAAAACTTGTGATATTAAAGAGCCTTCACAAAATATTGTCTGGGTAACACCTGAAGGTGGAGGTGGTCCTAAATATGGAAATATGTAACTATATGCTTAAATGTTTTAAGAAATATCAATAGCATTCTTTTTTAAAACTTCCAATGAAACAAGTTTTAACGTTTTTTCATGTGTTCTTTTTAAAAAAACTGGACAACCTTTTCCAGCATCTATAGCTCTTGCATACCAACTAGCACAAACACACCAACCATCCCCATCTTTTAATCCAGGAAAACCAAATTCTGGGTGTGGCGTAATTAAATCATTGCCAGCCTCTTTGCACCATTCTAAAAATTCAGTTGTAACTTTTGCACATACTGTATGAATACCATGGTCATCTTCATCTGTGCTACAGCAACCATCTCTATGCCATCCTGTTAAGGGATCGTTAGAACATTCTTCTAAATCTTCACCTAGGACATTTTTTTGTTTATCTCTCATTAAATTTTTGTTGGATTAGGCTGATCTTTGTAAACGACCTTTGGATCAAAAGATTTTTCTTTTTCTTCAAATTTCATTTTAATTTGTCTTCCATTATCAATTGGACCTAATGGAATTGATCTATAAAAACACGATCTATAGCCAACATGACAGCTAGAACCATTACTGATATCAACTGTTAGCCAAACAGAATCTTGGTCATCATCAATTCTAATTTCTAAAACTTTTTGAGTGTAACCACTTATTTTACCTTTGTGCCAAACTTGCTGCCTAGATCTACTGAAGTAGTGAGCCTCTCTAGTCTCAATAGTTTTTTTAAAAGCCTCAACATTCATATACCCATGCATAAGAATATCTTTAGTTTTTGAGCACATTGTAATAACTGGAATTAGCCCATCATTATCAAATTTTGGAGAAAGCAAGTTTCCTTCTTCAATTTCGAGTATATTTTCTCTCTTTTTAAACATATGTAGGTAATTATGTAGCATACTAGTAAATATAATAAATATTTTAAAAGTAAGGATTTACTGTATAAACTGACTTTATGAAATTAGTAAAAGACACAGATGTAAAAAATTTAAAAGTCAATAAGGTTTCAGATCAAGAAGCTGAAGAAGCATTTAAAACTATACTAACTTGGATTGGTGAAGATCCCAGTAGAGAAGGTTTATTAGAAACACCTAAAAGAGTAGTTAAAGCATTTAAAGAGTATTTTGGTGGGTATACACAAGATGCAGAACAGATTTTAAGCAAAACATTTGGTGATGTTGAGGGTTACGATGACATGGTTGTTGAAAAAAATATTTCAGTTACAAGTCATTGTGAACATCATATGGCACCAATAGTTGGAACTGCACATGTTGCTTATATCCCAAATGAAAGAGTGGTTGGTTTAAGTAAGTTAGCTAGGGTTGTTGAGGTATTTTCAAAAAGACTGCAAACACAAGAAAGACTTACAATGCAAGTTGCCAAAGCGTTAATGACTTCATTGAACGCAAAAGGAGTTGCCGTTACAATTGATGCAGCACATCAATGCATGACAATGAGAGGAATTAAAAAAGAGAAAGCAACCACAGTTACAAATTATTTTTTAGGTCAATTCAAAGAAGACCTTAACATTCAAAATAGATATTTAACATATATAAGTAAATAGTTTTTAAGAGGGTAAATACATGTCAGAGAATTTTAAAGCATTAGTGGTTAATCAAGAGGGTGAAAATTTTACTAGAGAAGTAAAATTGCTAGATAAATCATTTTTAAAACATGGTGATGTTCTTGTTAAAGTAGATTATTCAGATTTGAATTATAAAGATGCACTTGTTTTAAATAATGGTGCAAAATTAGTTAAAGAATTTCCACATATTCCAGGCATTGATTTTTCAGGAACGGTAGAAGAAAGTGACAACTCTAAATTTAAAAAAGGAGACGAGGTTATTCTTACGGGATGGAGAGTGGGAGAGATTTACTTTGGTGGTTACTCTCAAATGGCTAGAGTTAATGGTGATTATTTGGTTAAAAAACCAAAAAATATTTCATCTAAACAAGCTATGATTTTAGGGACTGCTGGACTTACTGCATTGCTTTGCTCTTTTGCTATTAAAGCGAGAGAAGAAATTTTATTAGGTGATAAAGTAAAAGATGTGTTAGTGACTGGAGCATCTGGAGGAGTAGGAAGTATTGCTGTAATGATTTTAAATAAATTTGGGTATGATGTAACAGCTGTTACAGGTAAAACTAAAAATGAAGAATATTTAAAGTCACTAGGAGCTAAAAACATTATAAATAAAGCGGATTTAGATAAAGATGCAAGACCGTTAGATAAAGGTCTGTGGGATGGTGTGGTCGACACTGTGGGAGGAAAAATTCTTGCTAATGCCATTGCGCAAACTAGAGATAATGGAATTGTTGCAGCATGTGGAAATGCTTCTGATTACAAATTAAATACAACGGTAATGCCCTTCATTATCAGGGGTGTTAAGCTTTGGGGAATTAACTCTGTAACCGCATCTATTAAGAGAAGAGAATTTGTTTGGAACGAAGTTCAAAACCTTATTGATTTTGAAAAATTAGAACAATCAATTAAGATAATTAGCCTAGAAGATCTAACAGATGTATTTCCAAAGATGCTGAAGGGCGAAACATCAGGCAGATATATTGTTGATCTTAATAAATAGATGGATTGGGATAAATTAAAAATTTTTCATGCAGTAGCTGAAGCAGGAAGTTTTACCAATGCAACAATCAACCTAAACTTAAGTCAATCAGCAATCAGTAGACAAATACAATCTTTAGAGCAAGATTTAAAAGTGCAATTATTTGAAAGACATGCAAGAGGATTAACGCTTACAGAAAATGGAGAGTATGTATTTAAAACTGCTCATGAAGTAATTAGCAAACTAAAAGAAGTTGAAACGTCTTTAGGTGATCAAAAAAATAAACCAACTGGTAAATTAACAATTACAACAGTTAGAAGTTTTGGGACCCACTGGTTAACACCTAGAATTCAAGAGTTTATGAGACTTAATCCTGAAATTGAAATTGAGCTAATATTTGATGACAAAGAGTTAGATTTAAGTACACGTCAAGCAGACATAGGTATTTTTATGAGGAGGCCAAAACAGCTAAACTATATCCAAAAAAAGTTAGTTGATATTAAATATTATATCTACGGATCAATTAAATATCTTGAAAAATTTGGAATACCAAAAACAATTGCTGATTTAAATAAACATAAATTCATTTCTTTTGGTAAAGGAGCTCCATCTCCAGTGTATAACCCTGATTGGGCCCTAAAACTTGGAATGCATGATGGGAAAAAAAGAAAAACAATGATGAAGGTAAATAGTGTGATGGGATTACTTTTAGCTGTAGAAACAGGAGTAGGTTTAGCAGCTTTACCTGAGTATTTGGTTTCAAATTCTAGTAATGTTATTAAAGTTTTACCCAAATCAGAGGGCCCTATTACTGAAGCTCACTTTGTTTACCCACAATCATTAAAAAATACTGCTAGAGTTCAGGCATTTAGAAATTTCCTATTTAGTAAAATTGGTGACTGGAAAAATAATTCATAATTTTCTAGACATAAATTCTTTTTAAATGTTTTAGATCTAAACAACCCACAAGTGCGACATTAATGCGATTGATAATCATTCGCAATGCAAATAATAAGCATTCTAATCTAATCAAAATAACTTAAACGGAAGATAATAATGAAAAAACTGACAATTATTGCATTTTTCATGGCTTTATTTGCAAACATAACATTTGCAGCTGAAGTTAATGTATTCAGTGCAAGACATTACGATTCTGATATTCAACTTTACGAAAAATTTACAGCTAAAACTGGAATTAAAGTAAATATTATATCTGGTAAAGATAAAGCTCTTCAAAAAAGAATAATTGAAGAAGGTGCCGATTCAAAAGCTGACCTTTATATTACTGCTGATGCAGGAAGATTAGGTGCATTTGCTAAAAAAGGAATGTTCCAAAATTCTATGTCTCCAGCAATTAAAGCTGCAGTACCATCAAACTTTAGAACTTCTAAATGGACTGGAATAGCTAAGAGAGCAAGAATTATGTATTATTCACCTGAAAGAGTAAGTGAAAATGAACTTAATGGTATGACCTACGAAGGTCTAGCTGATCCAAAATGGAAAGGTAGAGTTGTTATAAGAAAATCTAACAACATCTACAATCAATCTCTTGTTGCTTCATTAGTTAAAAATAATGGAAAAAAAGCAACTGCAGAATGGGCTAAAGGATTAGTTGCTAATATGGCTAGAGATTCTAAAGGAAATGATAGAGCTCAAATTTTAGCTGTAGCAGCTGGTGAAGCTGATATAGCTGTAGCTAATACTTACTACTTAGCTTTGATGTTATCTGGAAAAAAAGGTCCAGAACAACAAGCAGCAGCTAAAAAAGTTTTACCATTCTTTCCTAACCAAGGAGATAGAGGAACTCACATGAACATTAGTGGTGGTGGTGTATTAAAAAATGCTCCAAACAAAGCTAATGCAATTAAACTACTTGAGTTTTTATTAACTAAAGAAGCACAAACACATATAGTTAATAATACATTTGAATACCCAATGATTGCAGGTGTTGAACCTCATGCATTAGTTAAACAAATGGGTCTTGGATTTAAACAAGATTTAGAAACTAAAGTAGCAAATTACGGAAAAAACCAAACCGCAGCATTAGAAGTAATGTTAGCTGCTAATTGGAAGTAAGTAATAAGTGAAAAAGAATTTATTTAATATTTATAAAAATAATTCTTCTAGTGTTAATGATCAGTCACATGGCTCTCAAGTTCAGGAAACATGTGAGCCATGTTCACTAGAGTGTGAAAAAATGAATATGAAAATAAATAATAGAAAATTATCCGATATTACAAATGATGAGGTTTTAAATATCCTTACTCCGTTTAAATATTGACATATTTTTCTTTTTAATGATTGTGCTCATAGTTCTACAAAAGGTATTTACCCTACCTAATTTAACTATGAGCACTAAAAAAAATTCAAATGCAAGTAATACAATTAAATAAACATTTAAAAAATAATAGGAATAGAATGATTGAAGGAAAAAAATGTTCAAGCATAGTTTTAAAAACTAGAAAAATTGGTAAATGGGTTGATGTAAGTACTGATGAAATTTTTAAAGGTAAAAAAGTAATATTATTTTCATTGCCAGGTGCATTTACACCCACATGTTCTGAAAAACAGTTACCAGGTTTCGAAAAAAATTATGATAAATTACTATCTCTTGGTGTTAATGAAGTTTATTGCATTAGTGTCAATGATGGCTTTGTAATGAATGCTTGGGCAGATCAACAAAAATTAACAAAAGTTAAGGTATTACCTGATGGAAATGCTGACTTTACTCGCTCAATGGGGATGTTAATTGATAAAAAACATTTAGGTTTTGGTCTAAGAAGCTGGAGATATTGTGCAATAATTAATGATGGTATTGTTGAAAAATGGTGGCAAGAGGAAGGTATGAATAATGATGGAAGTGATCCCGATCCATATGTAGAAACAACCCCAGAAAATTGCATAGAATATTTATCAAGCAAGTAATTAAGCAGGATAAATAATTTATAAAAAATTTAGGAATTAACTCTCGTAATCTCTCTCCAAATTGGTTTCGAAGTTAATAGAAACTTCCCCTAAAAACAGGGGAAGTTTCTTAAAACAAGATATTAGAGTATTATAAATTATGCGAATTAAAGATATTAACATTTGGTACTTAAGTTCTTTATTAATATCTATAATTGTTGCCATACCGATAGTTACTGTTTTTAGTAGTTTTTTTGAGTCAACTGGGAGTTATTCCTCAATTATTAAAGATACTTTTTTTTACAATTATATCTCAAATTCTTTAGTACTTTTAATTTGTGTTTTAATTTTAACATTTATAATTGGCGTTACATGCGCTTACTTAGTTTCATTTTATAAGTTTCCAGGGTCAAACTTTTTTAAATGGGCCCTAATATTATCCTTTGCAGTTCCCTCTTATATCTATGCATATTCTTTAACTGCTTTTTTTGAAAATTACGGAACTGCTTTTACAATTTTAAAAAATTTATTTGGAGAAGGTGATTACAATTCTCAAATTCCAAAGTTTGATGGAATGTTGGGAGCTATAATTGCAATTTCGTTTTCTTTATTTGGATATGTTTATGTTTTGACAAGAGCTTCATTTCATTATCAATCACAAAATTTAATTGAGCTTGGTAAAAATCTTGGATTTTCAAAACAAAAATCTTTTTTTAAGATAATTCTTCCATCTGCAAGGCCAGCAATAGTTGCAGGACTCTCTCTTGTTGCAATGGAAACACTTTCAGATTTTGGATCTGTATCGTTTTTTGGAATTTCGACATTAACCACAGGAATTTATAACGCATGGATCTCTTTTGATGATCTTGCTTTAGCTAACAGATTGTCATTTTACTTATTAATTTTTATTTTAGGTTTATTTTTATTAGAAAATTTTTCTAGAAAAAAAGCTCAATATCATTCACCTTCTAAAGGTGGTTTTAATTCAAAAACACTAGCAAATTTAACAGGTATAAAATCACTTCTAGCTATAACTTTTTGTTCAATTGTGTTCTTTATTAGTTTTTTATTTCCAGTTTTACAAATGCTTTATTGGACAATTATTTTTCCAAAACATTTAGCAGATTTAAATTTGATTGAATTATTCTTTAATACTATTTTGTTAGTAGTCTTATCGAGCATTCTATTAATTTCTTTAGCATTTATCTCAAATTATGGGAGCAGGGTTTCTAGAAGTAAATTTTTAGAAGTATTAACTACTTTTTCTATATCAGGATATGCGATTCCGGGAATTATATTAGCAGTAGCATTTATTACGTTTGTTTCTTGGTTTGATAATAATATTATTAGCTTTTTTGGATTTAATACAATTAAGTCAATTTTTATAGGCTCTATTTTTGGTTTGGTTATTGTATATTTTGTTAGATTTTACTCTTTGGCTAGTAATGGAATTAAATCTGGTTATTTAAAAATAAATTACTCAATTGATGAAAGTGCATATTTACTTGGCTATTCTAAGTTTAAAACTTTTAAGAATATTCATATTCCTTATTTGAAAAACTCAATGCTTTTAATTGGAATATTGATAGCTATTGAAATTATTAAGGAGCTTCCCATAACATTAATAATGAGACCTTTTAATTTTGAAACTTTTGCAACTACAGCTTATATATTCGCATCTCAAGATTTGTTAGAAGCTGCTGCAGCACCTTCATTATTCCTTATTCTTATTGCAAGTTTCTTTATTTTAATTACATCTAGATATATTCTTAAGGACTAAAAATTATGACTAAAAATTTTTTAGATATTGAAAATGTTACGTTTGCGGCCAGTGCCAAAAGCAAAGTTAATAATGTTTCTTTAACAATTGAAAATGAAGGAGATATTATCTGTCTATTAGGCCCCTCTGGTATAGGTAAAACAACAATTTTAAGAACAATAGCAGGACTTGAAAGGATCCAATCTGGAAAAATAATATTAAAAAATAAGATTATCTCATCCAAAGATTCTCATGTTGAACCAGAAAACAGAAATATTTCTCTAGCTTTCCAGGATAATTCTCTTTTTCCACATTATAACGTAATTCAAAATATACAGTTTGGGGCAGACAGAAATAAAAAAAAAGAAAAAAGCTTAACTATTGACGAGGTTATTAAGTTTCTTCATCTCGAGCATATTAAGGAAAAATTTCCTCATCAAATAAGCTCAGGTGAAGCGCAAAGAGCAGCATTAGCTAGAGCTCTACTTTCTAAACCTGATTTATTGTTACTAGATGAGCCACTATCAAATGTAGACCAAAGTTTTAAAGAAGAAATTCAAGTTAAATTAAAACAAGTCTTAACTGATTTAAAAATTACCACAATCGTCGTAACTCACGATTCTTATGAAGCGTTTTATTTAGGAAGCAAGTGTGGGATAATTTTAGACAGTCAATTAAAACAATATGATGATCCATATAATGTTTACCACTTTCCAAATTCTGTAGAAGTTGTTAATTTTTTAAATAGGGGCATATTAATCCCAGCAAAAGTTACAGGTGAAAGAAGTTTAGAGAATAATGATTTAGGAACAATTAATGGTAATTTTAACAAACATTATCCAAAAGGTTCTAACGTTCAACTTTTATTACAACCTGAAGATCTTGAACACGATGATCAAAGTAACTTAAAATTAGAAGTTGTGGATAGAAAGTTTAGAGGTACTAACTTTATATACACCCTAAAAACAAGTAGTAATTTATTAATACCAGTTTTTGTTCACTCACATCATATACACCAACATCAGGTAGATGAAAAATTTGGTATTAAAAGGCCTATACATATTGATCACATTGTCTGTTTCGACTAATTAATACTTAAATGAATAAAAAATTAAGTTTATTCTCCAAAGGTATCATGGATATTTTACCGTTATTAATTCCTGTTGTTCCATTTGGAATTATATTAGGTGCAATTGGAATTGAATTGGGATTTACACCTCTAGAAACATTTGCAACTTCTTTCATTATTTTTGGTGGAGCCTCACAAATTATATTTTTGCAATTATTATCTGGAGGAGCCTCTTCTCTAATAACAATCTCCTCAACTTTTGTTGTGAACTCTAGACACTTATTATATGGTGCAAGTTTAAGTGAATATTTAAATAAACTCTCTTTAAGTTGGAGAATACTGTTATCTTATCTTTTAACAGATCAAGCATACGCGGTATCCAGTAATTATTTTAAAAAAAATAAAAATATTAGATTAAAACATTACTATCTATTAGGCTCGGGGTTGAGCTTATGGTTTATTTGGCAATTATTTACAATAATTGGAATTTTTTTAGGCTCCATTGTCCCAGAAGAGCTTGGGTTAGCATATACAATTCCTTTAACATTTATTGCACTATTAGTTAGTTATTTTAGAAAATTAGATCATCTGATTATTATTTTAATTTCAGGAAGTCTTTCTGTAATTTTATATAATGCACCCTTTAAATCCTACATAATATTATCAAGTTTTAGTGCTTTAATGATTGCGTATATCATCATAATTTTAAAAAAAGGATTCAATAAATGATTTGGTCTGGAATAGTGATCTCTGGTATTTTGAATTTTTTAACAAAATTCTTATCTTTATCTTATTTTGACACAAGTAAAATGAACCCAAGGATAAGACAGATTTTAATTTACGTCCCGTCTGCTGTGTTTCCTGCAATTATTTTTCCAGGTATTTTTATAGACATCAACGGAGGTGTAGATTTGGAAAGTAATCCAAAAATATTGGCTTCAGTAATTGCTGTGTTGGTTGGTGTGCTTAGTAAAAATATTTTAGCTACTATTTTTGCAGGTTTAGCCACATACTGGTTTTTAATATTTGTTTAAATTTTAAAATCTTAATGAAAAAAACTATAATTAATAATGAGTTGCTAGGAATTTTTTACATGATTTTATGTCAATTTTCTTTTGCAACGAACGATGCAATGGTAAAATTTATTTACCAGAATTACGACGAAATTTTTGTTCTTAATCAATTAATTTTTATTAGAGGTATATTTGCCTTATTCTTTATCGGGGTATTTTTATATTTAAAAAATCAACTAGATTTCAAAGTTATATTTTCTTCAAAACAATTAAAGATTAGAGGATTTTTTGAGGCTTTAGCTGCTATTTTTTTTTTTATAGGAGTGGCAACACTACCATTTGGAATGGTTTACGTTTTACTGAGTCTTGCTCCTATAATCTTAACTACATTTGGAGCTTTATTTTTAAATGAAAAAGTTAGGTGGAGAAGATGGACTGCTGTAATATTAGGTTTTGCAGGTGTGGTGATTGTAATTAATCCCAGCGAACTAAGATTTGGTTATTTTTTTATATTCCCATTACTTTCTGCAATACTTTTATCTTTCAGGGACATGTACACAAAGAAAATTAAAGGTAACTTTCACAGTTTACAAATTGCATTTATTACTTGCCTGGTAGTTACAATATTTTTTGGATTTTTAAGTATTTATAAATTTTATTTTTTTACTTTAAAAGAATTTGCTATTTTATTTGTTGCATCATTTTTTTTATCTCTTGGATATATATTTTCAGTCGCAACAATTAAAGTTGCCTTAGTTTCAGTTACATCAACATTTAGATACTCAGTAATTATTTGGGGAATCTTGTATGGTTATTTTTACTTTAACGAAATTCCTAATATTAATACTTATATTGGTGCAATAATGATTATTATTAGTGGATTAATAATTATTTCTCGTCAAAAACAATTAGGAAAAATTAAATAAATTGAATTTTAAATTATTAGATATATAAATCTCACATGGTAATTAAATCATCACAAACTCTAGTTCAAGAAGCTTTAAAAGAAATAAAAACAATTAACACTAATGAAGCATATGAGTTATTACAAAGTGATAAATGTAATTTAATTGATATTCGAGATATTAGAGAATTAGAAAAAGAAGGAAGAGTTGAAAATTCGCACCATATCCCAAGAGGTATGTTGGAATTTTGGTTAGATCCCGAGGGTGCTTATTTTAAAGAAGGAAAATTAGACCCCAATAAAGAGATGGTTTTATTTTGTGCTGGTGGCTTAAGGTCAGCTCTTGCCGCAAAGTCTTTGAGAGATATGGGTTTTGAGAAAATTTCACATGTTGACGGTGGATTTAGTGCTTTAAAACAAAGTAAATTTAAGATCTCCCAATAATTAAAAGACTTTTTATAGTCAATTTTGTCTACTTAAATTGCCCCAAGTTTAAGATTGCTTGCAATATTAAAGTCAATTAAATCTGGTTTTTTTAGATTTAAATTATTCATAATATCAATATACTCATCAACACTATCAACTTGTAATCTAGGATTGAGTTTTTTTTCTTTTTTTATTGTACTTGTTTTTTCACCATTATAGTCATGCCCTGGATATAATATTGTTTCATCAGGCAATTTTAAAAGCTTATAAAATATTGAGTTGTAAGCATCTTTTGCATTTCCATTTTGAAAATCAGTTCTTCCAGTACCATTTATAAGCAAAGTATCTCCAGAAAATAAAAAATTATTCATTAAAAAACTATAGCTATCCGAAGTATGTCCTGGAGTATAAAGAGCTCTTATTTCCAATGTATCAAGCTTAATTATCTCGTTATCTTTAACCTTTATTTCCACGGCGTCAGCTGGTGAATGGTTCCCCATGATAGTCACACATTTTGTTTTAACTTTCAGTTTACTTGCCCCCGTTATATGATCAGCATGAATATGCGTGTCAATAACTTTTACTAATTTTAGATCTAATTCATCAAGTAGTTTAATATAATCTTTAACATTATCTAAAACAGGATCAATGATCAGGGCTTCCCTTCCTTTAGATGAGGCAATTAAGTAAGTGTAAGTGCTAGATTTTTGATCAAAAACTTGTTTAAAAATCATAATCAATGATTATCATATAAGTATGGAATTAACCACAATTGACTGGTCTTGTAAAAACACATGGAAGCAGAGTGCCTCAAATACAGCATGGTGTTTACTAGGTTGCTCAATAGGAGATTTTGGAACTATTTTATTTTTTCAAATAACAAAAATATCTTTTCCGGTTTTAGCAATAATGATATTAGCAATTATGAATGGATTAATTACTAGCATAATACTAGAAACACTTATCTTAATTAAACAAAAATTAAATTTCTACAATGCACTTAAAACAGCCATAGGTATGAGTTTTATTTCCATGATTAGTATGGAAGTAGCAATGAATTTAACAGACTATTTTTTAACAGGTGGAGCTATTTTGATATGGTGGGTTGCACCTATAATGCTAGGAGCTGGTTTTTTAACTCCATGGCCATATAATTATTGGAGATTAAAAAAATTTGGTATCAGCTGTCATTAAAAACTGGGATAATAAAACTTGGCTCTCTTCTAAAGAGTATATCAAGTCATTTAATAGGTTTTTAATAAAAAATATTAATCTTAATTCAAAATCTAAAATTTTAGATATTGGCTGCGGTCGTGGAAAAATTTTAGGTACCCTGAGTTCAAAATTAAAACTTAAAAACAAGCCACTAGGAATTGATATCATAAATCATAAAGATAAAGATAAAAGAATTAAATTTAGAAAGATCGATGCATCATCATTTTATTTTAAAAATAATGAAAAATTTGATTTAATTTTGATCAAACAAACCATTCATTTATTAAAATTAAACGAGATTAAAAGATTATTATTTATATCAAAAAAACATTTAAAACTAAATGGAAGAATTTTTATATTTACTTTAGATACTGATAAAAATGAATTACCAACTTTTAGTTTAATGAAAATAAGACTTTTGAATTCCCTTAAAAGAGATAAAAAAATATTAAAGCTTATAAAAAAAATATATCCAAATAGTAAAAAAAAAGAATTTATTTATAAGGTTAATATAATTAAGAAAGATTATTTAAAGATGATACAAAAAAGATATATATCAACTTTATTACCTTTAACTAAGAAAGAAATTTTAAAAGGAATGGAGGAGATTGATTTTATGCATAAAAATAATATAAAATTCAATGATAAGCTTATTTGTACAATTCTATAAAATTCTTTTAAGTAAATTTTCTTTAAATACATATTTGTGAACAATAATTGCTAAAGTATGTAATAAAATTAAAATAATCAGGATATAATTCCCAAAAATATGAATATTATACAATTAAATTTATGATACCTGCAAAAGTAAAAGAGCATTTAGATGAATACATAAATCAAGAAATCTATGTTCAAATAGCTGTAATTAAAGGTAAAGAAAAAGGAACAACAAAATCTGCAATTAGTAAATATTTAAGCTCCAATCACTTTAAGGATTTGTCTAAAGGAAAGCCTTACGATCATTTTATTGACGGATTAAAAGAAAAATGTCTAATTAAATTATCAAATTCTCCCATGAGAAATAAAGAAACTGATGACCAGGTTATCAAAGAGCTTCAAAAAAAATTAAACGAATTAAGTGATGAAAAATTAAAAGATACTTATTGGGAAATTGAAACAGGCGAGTATTTAAATGGAGAACAGGTTAATGAGCTTGAGATAGAAAGGGACAAGATAATTAAGAAATTAAATCTTGAAAATAAAGGAAAAAAAACTGATGAAATTTATGAAACTATAATTAGTTTTTGTAAAAAATATGAAGAACTGTGTGTTAAAAAATACCCCGAAGCACCTTTGCCACTAGAAGTTTTAAAATCTTTGAATTAAAACTTGAGAAGACTAACCATTAAGTGTAAAAATAAAAAATAATGTATTTAAGTGCACTAAAAGATTTGTTAGTTAGTCTTGTAGTCTCAACTATCATTTTTTACACAATAAATTTTATAGCAGGCGTTGCTGGAGCAGATTACGTTTTTACAAATGGAGAGGCATTTGTAATTTGGATTTTAATGGCAATATTAGTGAATAATTGTTTAAAAAGATAAATCTTTTTTAAAATAAAATATGAAAATAGGTTTTATTGGCACAGGCCTAATGGGCTTTCCCATGGCTAAAAATCTTTTACAAAAAAAATTAGATCTAAAGGTTTTTAGTAGAACTTTAGAAAAATCAAAACCATTAAAAAAGTACGGGGCAATTATTACTAATTCTTTAAGTGAAGTTGTCAAAGATGTAGATATTGTTATTACAATGTTAACAGATGATGATGCAGTTGAAAAAGTTTTAGGAGATAAAAAGTTTTTAAATAGTTTAAAACCATCATCCATTATAATAGACATGTCGTCTGTAAAACCAAAGATAGCAATTAAATATGGAAAGCTTTTAAAAGAAAAGAATTTAGATTTTTTAGACGCCCCTGTTTCAGGTGGCACTATTGGGGCAGAAGAGGGTAATTTAGCTATTATGGTCGGAGGTGATCAGAAAGTATATGATAATACTTTTGATGTTCTAAAGGTTATGGGCAATCCAACCCTAGTTGGCCCCATAGGAAGTGGGCAAGTATCAAAACTTGCAAATCAAATTATTGTAGGAGTAACTATCGGAGCTGTAGCTGAAGCAATAACTTTATGTGAAAAAGCAGGTGTAGATGGAAATAAGTTTATCAAAGCTTTATCAGGTGGATTTGCTGACGGGAAAATTTTACAAAATCACGGAAAAAGAATGATTGATAAAAACTTTACACCTAAAGGAAAAGTTTCAACACATTTAAAAGATATGAATAATATTTTAGAATGTGCAAATGATTACAATACTGATTTACCTATATCTAAATTAATTAAAGAAATGTTTAATTCATTAGTAAAAAATGGAAATCAAAATGATGACCATAGCGCTCTTTACAAAGAGATAGAAAGAATGAATCAAGAATAAAGCCATGACCAAATCTATTAAAACAGAGGATGTAATATTTAATTTTTTCAAACAAATTTGTGATGAAAAAGATGAAATTAAATGTGTTGAATTAGGCAATAATTGGATCAATGCCATGCAAACAAATCTAAATAATATGGAAACAAATTTAGATCAAACTGACAAAATTAAGCTTGAAAAAGATATTAAAAAAAATCAAGACCACTTAAATAGCTTAAAAGGAAAAACTTCTTCTGAATGGAAAGAATATGCAACTCGATGCATGATAGAAATAATGAATAACAAAACCCAATAAATTACCAATCAAGAAAAAGCATTTGTTATGAGTTGTGATTTATTTACCATTTAAGCTATAAATTATCCTGAAGAATAATATTTCTTCTAAATTATCTTTAAATATATTTAAGTATGATGTATTAATAATCTAAAGGGGTGTCTTAATAGACTGAGAATATACCCTCATAACCTGTCCGGTAATTCAGAAAGGGAGAACAATGGATAAAACATATTTTATAAGTCAATCAACATCATTATCGTTAGTAATTGTAATCAGCTTAATATTTACTGTCTTAGGTCTTTATCACTCCAAGAAATTTAAAGGTATCAGTAACTATCTAACTGCAAATAGAAATATTGGTTTGTTTTCACTAACAACAAGCCTTATAGCCTCTGCATTAGGAGCTTGGGTTTTATTTGGTCCAGCAGCTGCAGCCACTTGGGGTGGTATTGGTGCAGTAATTGGTTATGCGTTAGGAACAGCTTTTCCAATGATCTTTTTAATTTATTTAGGAAAAAAAATTAGAAATGAATTTCCAAAAGGATCATCATTAATTGAATTTATGAGAAAAAAGTTTGGAAAAAGTTTGTTCAAACTAATTTTATTAATGACAATATTTTATATGTTTATCTTTCTATGTGCTGAAGTTACTGCTGTGGCTGTTTTGATAAATTATATATCCGGAACTGAACTATGGATTACAGCACTAATTGTGCTTATAGCAACTTTGTCTTATACTTTATATGGCGGTTTAAGAGCCTCCATATTCACTGACAATATACAAATGATTGTTATTGGAGTTCTTATATTAATTTCTTTATCATATATAACCTCTTTTACAGGGAGTGAATTCTCTTTTGCCTTTATACAGGAAAAAAACCCTCAACTATTGAGTGCTTCTTATATTCCAAGTTATACAGCGGGATTAACTTTTTTTATTGCTGTTGCTGCTACTAACTTGTTTCATCAAGGAAATTGGCAAAGAGTATATGCCGCAAAAGACTATCAAACTTTAAAAAAAAGTTTAATTATTTCTTTTTTTATTATTATACCTATTGTTTTTTTTATGGGTTTTGTTGGAATGGTTTCGTTTTCAATAGATCCAAGTAATAGAGCAGATCTAGGGTTTTTTACATTATTACTAAAAGAACAAACTGAAATGTTATCACTAATAATAATTACACTTGGATTAGCCCTGACCATCTCAACTGTAGATACTTTGGTTAATGCGATTTCAAGTTTGTTTGTTGTTGATGGTAAAGCAACATTAAATTTAGATATAAAAACAGATTATTTAATATTATCTAAATATTTTATTATTTTCTTATCATTAATTGCATTTATTATTGCATCAAGAGGATTTGATATTTTGTATCTATTTTTATTGGCTGATTTATTTTGCTGTGCATTTGTTTTAACTGTTTTCTATAGCTTTTATAATAAAGGTATTAATGAAAAAACTGCTTATTTTTCTATACTGATTGGATTAATTGGAGGTATTTTAATGTTTCCATTTCCAAATTTTTCGAAGAGTTTGCTAGTTGGAATTCTGTTACCAAAAGAAATGTTTGCACCTTTTGTTGGGCAATCATTATTATTTTTATCATTTGTAGTGGCAACTTTTTTACCAGCAATAATTTTAAAAATAAAAAAAGCTTAGGTATTATTCTAAAGACTTAATTTGGGAATAAATTTTTTCTTTATCAGTTTGACCCATGCTTCGTGATATTTCACTATTGTTTTTATAAACAACAATAGTTGTCCAATAATTAATGCCTAGAGATTTAGCAATATCTAAATCCTTGGTTTGTTCAAAACTTAAGAACAAGATGTCACTAAAGTCTTTTTTGGCCTGTTCTAATATTTTTACTTGTTTGGCACATGTTGAGCAGGTCTTGTTCCATGAATTAATTACTACAGTTTTCCCACTAGATTGTGCTTTTTGAAAAACTTCTTTTGTAAATGTAGTAGTTTTTCCAAAAGCAAAGGAATTAAAGTTGAAAACAACAAATATAAAGATGAAAATTTTTCTCATAAATATGTTTTATATTAAGTTCGATTAAAAGTATAACTTTTTATAATTTATTGTAATTAAGCAAATAGTATTTATATAACTAACGTCAAAGATGTCAGAAAATCAAATAGTTATTAGCGACCTATCAAAAGTATATGACAATGGCTTTAGTGCGCTTAAAAAAATTAGTCTTAAGGTTAAACAGGGAGAAATTCTTGCAATGCTTGGACCAAATGGTGCGGGTAAGACAACTTTAATTAGTATAATTTGTGGAATTGTTACCCCTTCATCTGGAACGGTTACCATTGATGACTTTGATATTATCAAAGATTATCGTGAAACAAGGTCTAGAATAGGAATGGTTCCTCAAGAGTTAACTTTAGAATCTTTTGAAACAGTTTTTGATACAGTATCTTATTCTAGAGGTTTATATGGCAAATCTCCAAAACCAGAACATATCGAAAAAATTTTAAAAGACTTAAGTTTGTGGGATAAAAAGGATCAAAGATTAAGACAATTATCTGGTGGAATGAAGAGAAGAGTTTTAATTGCTAAAGCTTTATCTCATGAACCAAAAATATTGTTTTTAGATGAACCAACAGCTGGAGTGGATGTTGAGCTTAGAAAAGATATGTGGTTGGTAGTTGAAGAATTGAGAAAAACGGGGGTTACTATTATTTTAACAACTCATTATATTGAAGAAGCAGAAGCTATTGCTGACCGTGTAGCGGTGATTAATCAAGGTGAAATTATTGTAGTTGATGATAAAAAAGAATTAATTAAGAAAATGGGTCATAAAAAGTTAACAATAGAATTGCAGGAAGAGGTTATAGAAATTCCAGAAGTATTATCTAAATACAATTTAGTTATAGGTAAAAATAATATGTCTTTAGTTTACACTTATAATGCTCAAGCTGAAAAAACTGGTATTACCGATTTATTAAAAGGTTTAAAAGATGCAGGTTTAAGATTAAAAGACCTGATAACAGAACAAAGTTCATTAGAAAAAATTTTTGTTGATTTAGTTAAGGAGAATAATGAAAATTAATTATTATGGATTTAAAGCTATATATGTTCACGAAATGAATAGATTCAGAAGAACTTTAGGTCAGTCTCTTCTCTCACCTGTGATATCTACATCATTATATTTCGTAGTTTTTGGCTCAGTTATTGGAAACTATATTGAAAAAATAGATGGTGTTAGTTATGGCTCTTACATAGTGCCAGGATTATTGATGCTTACTTTATTAACTCAATCAATAAGCAATACATCATTTGGAATATTTTTTCCTAAATTTAATGGAACTATTAATGAAATTTTGGCAGCACCTATTTCATCACTTGAAATTGTTCTCGCTTTTGTTGGAGCAGGAGCAACTAAAACATTAATTGTCGGAGCGGTAATCTACTTAACTGCCTCTTTTTTTGTGGATTTAACAGTTGAATATCCGCTATTAATGATTTTTTTATTGATATTAGTGTCTTTTACGTTTGCTTTGTTTGGATTTTTGATTGGTGTTCTTAGCTCAAACTTCGAACAGATGTCTATTGTTCCATCTTTAGTTATTACACCAATGGTATTTTTGGGTGGAAGTTTATATTCTTTGGATATGCTGCCTCCTATCTGGCAAACGGTAAGTTACTTTAACCCAGTAGTATATTTAATTGATGGACTAAGATTTTCATTTTATGGAATATCAGATTTTAATATTTGGATAAGTGTAGGATCTATGGTGTTATTTTTAATGATCTGTGTGATCTCTGTCTCAATATTATTAAAAAAAGGTTATAATATTAAATCTTAAGAATATTATATTTAAAATTGTTCTGACTCAGTCGAACCTTCCATTGCTGTAGTTGTGCTTTTTCCACCACTAATAGTATTAGATACAGCATCAAAATAGGAAGTACCAACTTCTCTTTGATGTTTAACACTAGTGTAACCATCTTTTTCACGAGCAAACTCTTTTTCTTGAATTCTTGAATAAGCAGTCATACCTTCTTTTTTATATTTTTCTGCTAATTCGAATATTGCAATATTCTGAGTATGAAAGCCTGCAAGAGTAATAAATTGAAATTTGTATCCCATCTTACTAATTTCTTTTTGAAATGAAGCAATCTCTTCATCTGATAAATGTTTTTTCCAATTAAACGATGGTGAACAATTGTAAGCCAAAAGTTTTCCAGGGAATTTTTTGTGAATTGCATCTGCAAATTCCTTTGCTTCTTTAAGATTAGGTGTTGCTGTTTCACACCAAATTAAATCTGAGTATGGTGCATAAGCTAATCCTCTAGATATAGCCTGATCAATTCCGGCTTTAACATAATAAAAACCTTCTGGAGATCTTTCTCCAGTTAAGAATTCTTTATCATTTTCATCATGATCATTAGTAATTAGCTTTGCAGCATTTGCATCTGTTCTTGCTAATATGATCAGAGGTACATCTGCTATATCAGCAGCTAATCTCGCAGCTTTTAAATTTTTAATCATTGTACTGGTTGGAACCAATACTTTTCCACCCATGTGACCACATTTTTTTTCACTTGCTAACTGGTCCTCAAAGTGGACACCAGCAGCACCTGATTTAATAAATTTTTTTGAAAGTTCGAATACATTTAGAGGTCCACCAAAACCTGCCTCACCATCAGCAATAATTGGTAACATGTAATCAACTTTTTTATTATCTTTCATATCGCCATCTTTTAATTCCATGTGCTGAATTTGATCAGCTCTAATTAAAGCATTATTCATTGACTCAACTAATTTTGGCGCGCTATCATAAGGATATAATGATTGGTCTGGATACATTTCACCAGCGGTATTTGCATCTGCTGCTACTTGCCATCCACTTAAGTAGATAGCCTTTAAACCTGCTTTTGCATGTTGTACAGCATGGTTACCTGATAGAGAACCCAGCGTGTTAACATAATTTTCTGCATTTAATAAATTCCAAAGTTTTTGAGACTGCATTTTACACATTGAATATTCAATTTTTATTGAACCTCTTAATCTTTCAACTTCTTCTGGAGTATAATCTCTTTTTATTCCTGCAAATCTTTTTAAATCATATGAGATTTTTTCTGCGCTCATTACTTTAGTCCTTTATATGTTAAAATTATTAGTGAAGAATTGATGAAAATCGAATTTAGTTGAATGAATTAATTGCTGTCGTTTAGCGTATCAGCAAGATCTTTCATTCCACTTGAACCCCAATCACAATGATCGTCTCTCATGTAAATGCCTCTGTTGTTGTGTCTAGCAATATCTTCATGATTGATGATTTGAGCTTCATATTCTGAGTTATCTAATTTTTTATCCATAAAGATTTTATAATTTACAATATTTACAAAATCCATAAAAATAGCAAAAAGCGTTGTAAATCATGGAAAAATATTGTAAAAATAAATTTACAAAATTTACAAATAGAAAATATGAGTCAATTAAATTTAAAAATAGGGCCTAAAATTAAAGCTTTCCGAAGGCAGCTTGGCCTTCAGGCTAATAAGTTGGCTGAAGAGTTGGGCATATCTCCAAGTTACTTAAATTTAATTGAAAGTGGAAAGAGAAAAATTGATGGAGATCTTCTTTTAAAGGTATGTGAAAAACTTAATATCGAACTATCCCAACTAACATTCAAAACTGATATTAATTTAGAAAACACACTATCAGAAATTTTAGATGATAAGATGTTTGAAGATTTGGACATTTTAGGTCCAGAAGTAAAAGATCTTGTTGGTACAAACCCCAAAATAGGCAAAGCAATTGTAAGACTAGGGGATATTCTAAAAAAAAAAGATCATGAAATAATTAATAAAATTGAAACAATATCTGGTAAAATTGTTGATAATAGAAAAAATTCATTTCCAGGAGAAGTCATTTCAGATTTTCTACAAGAAAATAAGAATTATTTTCCTAAACTAGAAGATTTTGCAAACAAAGTTTTTGAAAAAGTTCAAAAAAATAATCGCACAAGATACATAGCTCTTTGTGAATATTTAAAATCAGAGTATGGAATATCGGTTAAAGACGTGATTCCGGAAGAAGATAAACCTTTTTCAAAAATCTATCATAAAAATAAAAAAGAATTATTATTAAGTGATTATACCTCTCTAGAAACTAAAAAACTCCACGCTGCTGCTCAAATAGCTCAAGAAGGAGCTATTAAAGTAATAGATGATTATTTATCTAATTTTACATTTCCATCAGAAGAGTCAAAAAAATTAACAAAAGTTGCTTTGTTAAATTATTGTGGAGCTGCAATATTAATGCCTTACAAGTTTTTTCATTCTGAATGTAAAAAACTAAAATATGACTTAGAATTATTACAAAACACCTTCGCAACTTCATTTGAACAAGTTGCCCATAGAGTTACTTGTTTGCAAGACCCAAAACTCCCAGGAATCCCATTTCATTTTTTAAGAGTTGATATGGCAGGAAATATCTCTAAAAGATTTTCATTATCTGGAATAGAAATCCCAAGATATGGAGGTGCCTGTCCAAGGTGGAATGTTTATTCAGCTTTAACAAGACCAGGTGTTATTCAGGCGGCGGTAAGTAAAATGACTAATGGAGAAAAGTACGTGTGCATTGCAAGGACCGTTGAAAAGGGCATAGGAAGATTTGGACAATCAAAAAGTATTTTATCTATAGGGTTAGGATGTGAAGCAAAATATGCAAAAGATTTTATTTATACAGAAAATATTAATATTAATGATAAATCTACAGAAATACCCATAGGCGTATCGTGCAGAACCTGTGATAGATTAGATTGCTCACAGAGGGCATTCCCCCCGCTGCATAAAAAATTTGATGTTGATATTAACTCTAGGGGAGTTTCAGTTTATGTTGGCGATAAAAATTCTTAATTTAAGATACAAATGATTAAATTTTTGATCCCAGCTGTTATTGTTTTTTTAATTATTTTATTCTGGGGTAAAATTAGTGATTTAATTTATAAAAAGTTTAATATTAAATTAAATCACTTATTAACTGGTGCTACTCTATTGATAATTGCAATAACCTATCTATTAATTAGAAATTAATCTAATGAATTTAATTGATTTCCCGAAAGGTGTATTGGACGAAACAGATGGTGTTTTTACTTTTAAAAATAAAAATACAACATTAGGATTTGTGCGATTTAATAATCTTGGGGAAGTCGAGTATATATTTGTAAATCCTCTTTTTAGAAAAAAAAAATTAGCAAAAAACCTTTTGAAATTAGTGAGGGGAAAAACTCAAAAAAAAATAGTTTTTCAAAAACCTATTAGTCCACTTGGTTCAAAATTATTAAAATCTGTAGAAAAATGGGATTAAAGTTTATTTTTCTTACCTTTAGTCTCAATACCTAGTTTTTTACTATGTCTAAGTCTCATTACCACAATTGCAATTGCTATTAATAAAATTGCAACAGATTCATAAACCAGCGCAGTTGGATCCATTTCCTTACCTTGAAGAATAATAAACCTAGATAAGGCAGTAATAGCAATTAATAAAGGTAGAGTAATTCTAATTGATTGCTCATCCCAGAAAACTCTGACCATAGCCATTACCTCTAGGTATAAAAACATTAATAATAGATCGGCTAAAGTAACAGACTTAGCGTGGTACATGTTAATTATTTCGATGAATACCGCGATAATAGTGCTAATTAAAATTAGAACTAATAAACCAAGTTGTAAATTCTTAATTAAATTTTTCATTTTTATTTTTCCTTTTTAGTAAATGGTAACCATTTTTCAGAAGGTGTTTTATCTGGACCATCATATTTTATATTATATGAATTACCAGAATTTAAAACTTCTATTCCTTTAGAAAAAACAAACATAAACACTACAACAAAAAAAATCGCCATAATTTTAAAAGGATCAAAATTTTTGGTTTTAAAAACACTTGCAGATCTTTCTTCAGCTCTATGGAATTGTTTAAATGTCATATAAACTGCAAAAATTAAACCTACATGAGCTATATAAAGGCCCGCCCATCCAAAGGCAAATGTCGTGTAAGAAAAGATATAAAGACTAAAAATTGTAGTCCAAATAAAACTTAAAACTAAAAGAATTTGTAGTCTTACCGATCTTGGGAGAGCTCTTAAATCATTTTTGCTATCATCAAAAAGAATGTTAGCACTCTCTTTCATCCAATCTTTAAAATTCTCCATGTCGATTGTATAATGCTTTTATTATATAAAAGAAAGTTATTAAAATTACGCACTTTCAGTATATTAGATTAAATAAATATAGATTACCGTAACTTAAAAAAAAGTATAACTTTACTAAATGGCCACAGATTTTAAAAAAAAATTTAATCCAAGAATCAAAGCTAGAATTAGAAAAAATCGTCAAATTTTTGGTAAAAAAATTGACAACTTTTTTGATTGGATTAAAGGCGCAGACCTTGTCGAACTTAAAGAGTGCAACATATCTGAAGACCCAGTAAGGCCAGAACTAGATAACGTGTTTAGAAGAAGTTATGGTAGAAAAATTTTTGGAGTAAAGTATAAAAATGATATACATGCGGTTATGTGTTTTGCTTACACTAACCAAATTCCAATAAACGTTGATCAGTTGGATAAATTTAGTCATGACGCATATTTGCAAAGCGCTCAAAGAGGACAAAATATTGGACAAATTGCAGTAGCTTATACTGTCTGGTCAAAAAAAAGGGGTGGTGGTAAATTAATTGTTAAAGAAGTTTATAAAAAAATAAAACAATCCAACCATTTAGATAGATTAGTCACCTTGTCTCCTTTAACTGATATGGCAACTAAGTTTCATAGTGGAAATGGAGCCAAACTATTACAGGTGAACGAAACCACACAAAATTTTGAATATAAAATTATAAAATAAATGTCAAAATTAGTATTTCTTTTATTTATAATTATCAATTATAACTCACTGTCAATTTCAATGGAAAATAAACCTTATCATCATTTACCTGACGGTACTTTTAGAAATCCAGAAGGATCTCCTGTAAGATTGGAAAAAATAAAATTTTCGTATACACAGTTTATTAAAGAAAAGAAAAAAATTGACATTACAGTTCCTAAAGATCACGTTATAGAAAAATCTAAGATTTTAGCAGACTTAGAAAAGTTTAAAAATGATGATTATATAGCCTGGATTGGTCATGCCACTTACTTAATTAAATTAGGAGATACGACAATCATTACAGATCCAGTTTTTTCAAAAAATGCAGGTCCTTTAATATTTGGTCCAGATAGATTTACTGAACCAGCTTTAAATTTAGAAGAAATTCCAAAAACTGATATTTTTTTACTAACTCATAATCATTACGACCATCAAGATATGTCTACAATTAGAAAATTTCCTTTTAAAGAATCAAAAGTATTAGTCCCTCTTAAACTTGGAAAATATTTTAAGAGATATAAAGATGTAAATGAAATGGATTGGTATGAAGAAATTGTAATCAACAAAGATTTAAAAATAACTTTTCTTCCAGCAGTTCATTGGTCAAAAAGAAGCTTAACTGATATGAATAAAACTCTTTGGGGAAATTTTTTAATTGAATATAAGAATAAAAAAATCTTATTTGCTTGTGACACAGGGTATGGAAATATTTATAAAGAATTGGGAAATAAATATGGTCCTATAGATTTAACAATGATCAATATAGGAGCTTATGATTTTAGACCAATGTTTGACAAATCTGTTTATCATACGACACCTGAAGAAGCTCTTGAAGTTGCAAGAGATTTACGCAGTAAAAAAGTTTTAGGTATGCATTGGGGTACTTTCGTATTATCACTTGAACCAATAATGGAACCACCAGTTCGATTTAAAAATAGCGCTGAAAAATATGGATTTAAAAAAGATGATGCGCTGGTCTTTAAGATAGGTCAAATATCTCCACTAAAAGAGATAATTAACTAATTGTTTTAAAACAATTTAAAAAATATAATTGTTGTGATGCCAAAAAAAAATTTAAGGAATATGATTGGTTATGGCGCCAAGGGTAAAGATATATCATGGCCGAATAAAGCAAAATTAGCTCTTCAAATTGTTCTTAATTATGAAGAGGGTGGGGAAAGCTGTGTTTTAAATGGAGATAAATATTCTGAAACTTTTTTATCTGAAATTGTTGGTGCAAAAGCTATCCAAGGAAGAAATATCAGCATGGAAAGTATTTATGAGTATGGTTCAAGAGCAGGTTTTTGGAGATTAGATAAATTATTTAAAGAAAAAAAAATTCCAGTTACAATTTTTGGAGTAGCACTTGCCTTAATAAAAAATCCTGAAGTTTGTGAGGTAATTAAAACTGGAGATTATGAAATAGCCGCGCATGGTTATAAGTGGATTGATTATCAAGAGGTTAAAAAATCTGTTGAAAAGAAACATATGCAACAAGCAATCAAAATTATAAAAGATATTTTTGGCTCAAGACCTCAAGGCTGGTACACAGGCAGATGCGGCCCTAACACAAAAGATTTGATTTTTGAAGAAGGTGGTTTTTTATATGACAGTGACAGCTACAGTGATGATCTTCCTTACTGGGAATACAGAGGTAAGAAAAAACAACTAATTATTCCTTATACATTGGATAATAATGACATGAGGTTTGTAACTAACCAGGGCTTTAATACTGGAGATCATTTTTTTAATTATCTTAAAGATAGTTTTGATGCATTATATGAAGAAGGTAAAACAAGTCCTAAAATGATGTCAGTTGGGCTACACTGTAGATTAATAGGAAGGCCTGGAAGAATTCAGTCTTTAAAAAGATTTTTAGATTATGTTTTGAAATTCGATGATATTTGGATATGTAAGAGAGAGGAAATCGCAAAACATTGGATTGAAAATTACTCATAAATGAAAGAAAAAATTATTTTTACTAACGGATTAATTGATCTTGCTCAGCCAAGATTGGGTACAAAAGTTTTATTTAAAACAGATGATTTTTTTGCATCTGCAAATAGAATTATCAGTCCGACCGAACCTGTTTTTAAAGAAGGTGTTTTTGACAAACATGGAAAATGGATGGATGGCTGGGAGTCTAGAAGAAAAAGAACTCAAGGACATGATTATATAATTCTTAAATTAGGTAAACCTGGAAATATTAAAAAAATTGATGTTGACACTTCACATTTTAATGGAAACCAGCCAGCAATGGTTTCAATTGAAGGAGCAAACTCTAATTCAGATAAAACAAATCAATTAAAGTGGCAACCATTACTTTTAAGAAAAAAAACAAAAGCTAATAGCCATCACTATTTTTCAGTTAATAGTAAAAAAGTATTTACTCATATTAAATTTAATATTTTCCCTGATGGAGGTGTTGCTAGATTAAAACTTTATGGTTCAATTTCTAAATCAAACAAATTAAAAAATAAAAAAACAAATCTTGCGTCCTTGTTGGATGGTGCTTCTGTGATTGCGTGTAATAATGAGCATTTTGGAAAAGCTGAAAATATTTTAGCTCCTGGTAAATCGAAAAATATGGGTGATGGCTGGGAAACAAGACGAAGAAGAGGCAAGGGATTTGATTGGTTGATATTAAATTCTTTAGATGGAAAAGAGATCGACAAAATTGAAATATCCACTCATCATTTTAAGGGTAATTTTCCAAGCTACTGCTCCTTACAAGCCGCTTATTTACCAACTTCAAAAAACTCCAAGCAAATTGTAAGCTCTTCAGTCAAATGGAAATATTTATTAAAAGATGCAAAACTTTCAGCTAATAAAATTCATACATTTAAAAACAATTTAATGAAAAAAGATAAGATTAATTTTATTAAGATTAACATCTTTCCAGATGGTGGAATATCTCGATTTAGGATTTATGGCAATAATGTATGAGTAATTTAATTATTAAACCAAAAGTTATTAATAAAGAAAACTTTAAAAAGTTTGGTGATATGATCACAACTGATGGCATAAAACCTTTAGAAATAAACGATGGTTATGCAAAACGATTTGATGGAATAGCTAATCTAGATGCCAAAAAAGATAATGGAGAATCTATAATTAGTATTTTTTCAGCTTTAAAAAGATCATTCCCAATGAAGGTAGATATGATGGAAAAACACCCTCTTGGCAGCCAAGCATTTATTCCAATGAAAGAGACAACTTTTTTAGCCTTTGTTGCCCCACAGGGTGATAAACCTGATTTAAATAAAGCAGAAGCATTTATTGTTCCAAAAGGAATTGGTGTAAATTATAATTCTGGTGTTTGGCATTTTCCTCTAATTTCAACTGAAGATATGAATTTTTTAGTTGTTGATAGAAAAGGTGAGGGAGACAACTTAGTTTTTCACGACTTAAATAAAGAAAATATTACCTTAGAATTTCAAGCATAAAAAAAAGCCCATCAATAAATCGATGGGCTTTTAATTAAAGTTTTAAATTATCTTTTAGATATAGCTAAGTGAACTACAGCACCAAGAGATGCTCCAATTATCCAAGCATATCCTCCACCGCCACCTAAGTTAGCGAAGAAATCATCTAAACCTAAAAATAAAATGTTTGGCCAAACAGAGCCAACAGCAATATAGCCTGACAATATCCACGCTACCATTCCCTTGTAGTTAAAACCGCCATTGTAATAATACTTTCCTTTAGGGTGTGCATCAAACAAAGCATCTACATCCAATTTTTCTTTTTTAACAATATAGTAATCTACAATCATTATACCAAATACAGGTGCTAGAATTGCTCCTAAGGTATTAACAAATGGAAATAATCCCATTTGAGTAATAACAGAAACCCACATTCCACCAATAATAAATCCAAAACCAGCTGTAATTAATCCACCTGTTTTAAAATTAATTTTACTTGGCATTAAGTTGGCTAAGTCATACGCAGGAGGTATAAAGTTTGCAACCATATTGATTCCAACTGTTGCTGCAAAAAATGCAAATGCAGCAATTATTGTTAATCCTAAGTTATCTACTTTAGCTACCATCTCTGTTGGACTTGCTACGTATTCACCAAAAATTGCAATTGTTCCACCAGTAATCATTAAAGTGATGAAAGAGAATAAAATTACGTTTCCTACTAGTCCCCATAGGTTTCCTTTTCTCATCTCTTGCTCATTTTTAACAAATCTAGCAAAGTCACCAAAGTTAATTACTACTGCAGCAAAATATCCGACCATAATTGAAAATACAGCTATGAAAGCTCCAAACGATCCTAAGCCTTCAAAACCACCAGTTCTTTCTCCTCCAGAAAATATAGTTCCTACTTCTGAAAAAAGTCCTCCACCAGCTTTAGCCCATATAACCAACATTAAAACAATCATTACTACATAAACAGCTGGCCCAGCAAAGTTTAAGAATTTTCTGATAAGATCTACACCTTGCCAAAATAAATAAACTTGGAATGCCGATACAAATATAAATGATACCCACATTACACCCGTCATTCCTAAGAACATTACTGTACCTTCGTTACCAGTTACCCCGGTAATTAAAAGTGCTATAGCAGTTGATGCTGCGTAAGTTTGAGCTCCATACCAGAACATTGCAACAAGACCTCTAGCCATTGCTGGAAAATTTGCTCCAAAAACACCCATACTTACACGAGCGAATACCGGATATGGAATTCCATGTTTTACACTTGGTTTACCTGAAAGGTTGACTAGCCACATTATAAAAAATCCTGCAAGAATTAATGCAGTAAATACAGCCCAACCATTTAGCCCTGAAGCTAAAAATAAAGACGCTGCCAAAGTATATCCAAATAAACTTTGTACATCGTTTGCCCATACGTTAAAGATTTCGAACCATCCCCAATTTTTTTTATTACTTGGAGTTGGAGCGAGATCTGCATTGTAGAGTGATTTTGATTTACTCATTTTATCTCCCTATGTTGATTTAACTTTGAAAAAATCATATTCAAAGAGAAGAGATAAGTAAATAAACTTAATTTATTAAAGTTAAAAAACTAATATAAACTCGGGCTTTTAACTGTGTCTAAAATGAGTTATCTAATGATATTTTAAAATTTAATGCGAATCTTATACATACCAGTAACTAAAAAAATAACAGAAAAAAACATTAAAAATTATTTTAAATGTTTTTTATATGATATTTACATAATTCTAAAAAATTTTTCATTTAATAGAAAATCAACAAATAGCACATCTGGATATATTGACTCTGCTATTCATTCAAATGCATACACTTTTGAACTTCCTTATAGCTATTGTATAATTTTTTCTAAAATTATTAATTTACTGTTTGATGGCATTTTTGTGAATTGGAAATTTACAAATTATAGAAACGATTTAAATGATTTAGAATTAAAACTAATTCAAGTATCAAAAAAATTTAAAATTAAGAAAGTTATTGTTGATGCTACAGATAAAAGCGTTAATAAAATAAAAAATGATATACTCGAAGGATTTGATTATGTAATTAAGAGAGAAAAGAACAAGTCAATATCTGACAAAAAGTATTTAACCACAATGCTCCCTTGCAAGTTAATAGAATATAAAATTTCAAAAAAAAAAGAAAATATAAATTGGAATAAAATTGGTAGGTCTAGAGCAAATGATAAATTTAAATATGATATTTTTTTTTCAGGCCAACAAAGTTCTAATTACAGGTATGAATTAATTGAATTTATAAAAAGTCAGAACTTTAATTTTTATGGAGGAGTAGAAAACTCACAAATACCTTATTACCAATATCTGGACACTATATACAACTCTTCTATTAATTTAGCTCTTGAAGGAAAAGGTGAGTTTACTTTTAGACACTTAGAAATTTTAGCAAGCTGTTCATTTATGATATGTGAAAACTCCATAAATCAATTAGAATTACCATTACCACTGAAAGACGGTAAACATTTTGTGTCCTTTGATAGTAATGAAGATTTATTAGAAAAAATAAAATTTTATCTAAAAAATGAAAAATTAAGACTAGCTATTGCTTTAAATGGAAGAAAAGTACTTGAAGAATATTATTCACCAAAAAAACATGGAGATATTATTTTAAAAAAAATTTTTCTCTAACTTTAGTTTGTGTATATTTACTAAACTTAAAGCAATATATTATTAAAATATAAATTTATGAAATTAACAAAATATATATTTTTTTTCTTAATTTTGATTAACTTTAGCGATTCAAATGCAGACGATAGAGATATTCAGTTGAATAGATTGTTTAATGAACTTAAGATCAATAATACCTCTTCAACATATAGAGTAGAGCAAAAAATATGGAAGATATGGAGCACACATCCTGCTAACCAAAAATTAACAGACAGATTAGCAGAAGGCTCAACACTTGTTAGAAACAAACAATTATCAAAAGCAGTTAAAATATTTACAGACGTAATTAATCAAGATCCAAAATGGGCCGAAGCATGGAATAAAAGAGCGACAGTATTATATATGATGGGAGATTATAAGGGGTCCCAAAATGATATTGATAAAGTGTTAGACCTTGAGAGGAGACATTTTGGAGCTTTGGCAGGACAAGGATTGGTAAATATTAAATTAGAAAATTATGAAAAAGCCATAAAAAGTTATAAAAAAGCTAAAGAAATTTATCCTACAATGCAATCACCGGATATAATGATTAAGCAGATTGAGGAATTGATTAAGCAACAATTAATTTAAATCCTCAATTGTTGATGCTATGGTTAATTAATAATCTTAATAATAAAATGCAAAAATCTAACTGGAATTATCCAACAACCATCTGGGTTGGAGAGAATAGAATTAAGGATTTAGCACTTGCTTGTAAATTATTAAAGGTTTCAAAACCTTTGTTAGTAACTGATAGCAGGCTCTCAAAATCAGAAATTGTCTTAAATGCCCTTAACATATTAAAAGTTAACAGTTTATCAGTTGAATTATATTTTAATATTGTCGGTAATCCCACAGGTGGCAATGTTAACGAAGGAGTTGAGAGTTATAAAAAGAATGAATGTGATGGTGTAATTGCATTTGGTGGTGGAAGTGTACTAGATGTTGGAAAAGCAATTGCTTTTATGTCGGCTCAAAGTTTACCAATTTGGGATTTTGAAGATGTCGGAGATAATTGGACTAAAGCGAACTCAGATAAAATTGCACCTATTATAGCAGTCCCGACAACTGCAGGAACAGGTTCTGAAACGGGTAGAGCATCTGTAATTTTAAATGAAGAAACAGGAGTTAAGAATATTATTTTTCATCCAAAGTTTTTACCTTCAATCGTAATCTTAGATCCAGTTTTAACAGTAGAGCTACCCCCAAGTATGACAGCTGCAACCGGTATGGATGCACTTGCTCATAATCTAGAAGCTTATTGTGCGCCAGGTTTCCATCCAATGGCTGATGGAATTGCACTGGAAGGAATGAGATTAATTAATAAATGGATACTTGAAGCTGTTAATAATGGATCCAATCTTGAAGCTAGAATGAACATGTTAACTGCTGCTACTATGGGGTCAACCGCTTTTCAAAAAGGACTAGGAGCTATTCACTCTTTAAGTCATCCAGTAAATGCATTAAATAATATTCATCATGGGTTATCAAATGCAATCTTTATGCCCTACGTATTAACTTTTAATAAAGATGTGATTGAAGAAAAGATAATCAAAATTTGCGATTATTTAGAATTAAAAGATAAATCATTTAATGGATTTATTAATTTTGTTTTAGACTTAAGAAAAAAACTAGATATGCCTCATAAATTATCTGAGGTTATTAAAGAAGAGGATCTTCAATTAGATCGTTTATCAAAGATGGCTTTAGAGGATCCTTCTACAGGGGGAAATCCAAAAAAATTAACAGAAGCAGATATGAAATTAATGTATCAACATAGTATGTCGGGTGAACTTTTTTAGCAAATGAGTGATTCAAATATATTGATTATAGAGGGCAACAATACAAAAGACTCAGAAGTATTTATAAAAGCTGCAGGATCAACTGCTGCAGATAATTTGAAAGATCTTATTTTAAATTTACAAACAAATTCAAATATAAAAATTATAAATCCAACAAACTATAAAGAAACTAATGAGGCTCTTCAAAATATAAATAATTTTGATGGAATAATCTTTACCGGTGGAGCAATGAGAATTAACGACATGACTGATGAAATTAAAAAACATATAAACTTTGCAACCAATTGCTTCAAACATAATAAAAAGATTTTAGCAATTTGTTGGGGACTACAAATTTGCTCAGTTGCAGCTGGAGGCAAAGTTGCTCCAGCTAAAAATGGAGCACACATTGGAATAGCATCTGATGTTAAAATAAATAATGAAGGAAAAGATAATTTAATTTATAGAAATAAAAAAAACGTTTTTACAACACCTGCATTTAATTTTGATGAGGTGGTAGAAATTCCTGATGGAGCAACTCTACTCGCTAGCGATAAGGTTAACAAGGTAATGGGAATTTATTTTAAAGTAGGTGGTTCAGAAATATGGGGGCTTCAATATCATCCTGACTACAAGTATCAGCAAATGATTAGCTTATCTAATGCTCGAAAAGATAGCCTGCTAAACAACAAAGTTTTTAATAATGAAAATGAATATTTGAAACATATTTTGCTAATTGAAGAAGAAGATAAAAAATTAGATTTTGAAAATAGGACTTGTGAAGTTAAAAATTGGTTAGAATTTTTAAAAGTTAAATAAACTAAATATTTTGAATATTACTTTTTCATGAATACTGAATATGATGTAATTATAATTGGTGCGGGTGCCGCAGGCATGATGTGTGCCATTGAGGCTGGAAAAAGAGGACGAAAAGTACTCCTAATTGAACACTCAAAAAAAATTGGTGAAAAGATTAGAATTTCTGGTGGCGGAAGGTGCAATTTTACAAACCTTCACACCCATCCAGGTAAATTTATCTCTAATAATCCTAAGTTTGTTAAATCAGCTTTAAGCCAATACACGCAAAATGATTTTATAAATCTTATTAAAAAACATGAAATCAAATTTCATGAAAAAAAATTAGGACAATTATTCTGTGATCAGAGTGCTAAACAAATAATAGACATGTTACTAGTAGAATGTGAAAAGGCTAATGTTACAATTATGAAAGAATTTATTGTAGATGAAGTTGATAAAAAAGATGATCAATATATTGTTTTATCAGAAGAGAATAATTTTTCATCTCAATCATTAATTATTGCAACTGGAGGATTATCAGTACCTAAAATTGGAGCAAGTGCTTTCGGTTATGATGTCGCTAAGAAATTTGATTTAGATATTATAGAAACTTTGCCAGCACTAGTTCCTCTTACTTTTAATGAGAAGATACTAGAAATATGTAAAGAATTAACTGGTCTATCTGTTGAAGCTATTGTTTCGTTTAATAAAGTTTTATTCCAAGAGGGAATGCTTTTTACTCATAGAGGTTTGAGTGGTCCTTCAATCTTACAAATTTCCTCATATTGGAAATTAGGAGATAATATTAAGATTAATCTTTCTCCAAAAGAAAATGTATTTAAATTTTTAGAAGATAAAAAAAGTTCAAATCCAAAACAAGAAATTACAAATATTATTGGAGATATACTACCAAAAAGACTAGCTCAAATTATTTGTAAAGAAAACAAGGTAAGCGGAAATATTTGTGAGATATCTAGTAAAATTTTAAAAAAATTAAGTGACTCAATAAACACTTGGGTAATAAATCCAATAGGTTCAGAGGGATATCGTACTGCGGAAGTCACGTTAGGTGGAGTTAATACAAACGAATTATCCTCTAAAACTATGATGTCCAATAAGCATAAAGGTTTATTTTTTATTGGAGAAGTAGTTGATGTGACAGGACACTTGGGTGGATATAATTTTCAGTGGGCATGGTCTTCAGGTTATGTAGCAGGCCAATATGCCTAAAAATCATCATATCGACTTAACCTCGTGCATTTGTTAAAATAAAAAAATGTGCGGAAGATATGTAATAAAAAACCCTGTTACCAAAACAAATAAATTGGTTAAATCGGCAATTCAAGTGGAGGATAATGAAAACTATAACGCGCACCCTTATCAAAAACTACCAGTTATTAAAAAGTATAAAAATGGAAATACACTAGAAGCTCTTAAATGGGGTTTAGTTCCCAATTGGGCAAAAGAAAAAGATTTTAAAGCCTTAATAAATGCAAGATTAGAAACTATTGATGAAAAAGTTTCATTTAAAAGATTAATTAAGAACAATCGATGTGTTGCAGTCGCGGATGGTTTTTATGAGTGGAAGAGAGAAGAAAAAGAAAAAACCCCTCACTATTTTATTAGAAAAGATAATAACCCAATATTTTTTGCAGGTATTTATGAAGGAGAACAATTTTGTTTAATAACAGAAGAAGCTAAAGAAAAAATAAGTGAAATTCATCACCGAAAACCTGTGATTATTAATCAGACAGACATTAACCGATATTTAAATTTAGAGTTACAGGGTTCTTCTTTTTTAAAAGAATGCAATAAACCCGAACTTATATTTTATGAAGTTTCCAAAGATGTCAATAAACCAACAAATAATACGGCCTCATTAATTCAAAAAGCACCTAGTTAACTAGCTTTTTTTTTTAAATTTATTAAATGAGAAGTTTTTAGGGCGTTTTCTGTTTTTAATTTTTTTTTTACTATTAAAAGATGGTTTTTTTTTATCTAAATCCACAGTTGTATCATTAGATTTTGTGCCAAAAAATTTTGGATTATTTGTATAACCAAAAGGTTTTTTCTTATCTTTAAAATCAGAATTTCTACTATCATCTTTCTTAAAGAATTTTTTCTTATCTTTAAAACCTGTTTTTTTATTATCTCTAAAATTTCTTTTTTTATTAAATGAAGTTTTACTTTTTCTATTTCCTTTAAAACTTCCTTTTGATGAATTTTTTGTTGGTTTGAAATTTGGATCAATTAATCTACTAATAGAATTCCACATTGATCTATCACTTGGTGTAATAAATGTTAAAGCCGAACCTTCTTTTCCCGCACGTCCTGTTCTACCAATTCTATGAACATAGTCTTCGGGTACCTGTGGTAAATCATAATTAATTACATGTTGAATTAATGGAATATCCAATCCTCGTGCCGCAACATCAGTTGCAATTAAAATTCTAGTGTTTCCATTTCTAAATCCCGTAATTACTCGATCTCTTTTGCTTTGTCTCAAATTTCCATGAATTGCATCGGCCTTGTGTCCATCATCTTTTAATCGTTTAACAATTTTATCAGCACCATGTTTTGTTTTAACAAAAACTAAAATAGACCCACTTCTTTCAACTAATTGATTTATTAATTCACTATATTTTTTATCTTGATTAACTTCCAAAGTTTCTTGTTTAATTTTTTCAATTGGACTTGATAACGATCCAACAGATATTCTCTCAGGGTTATTTAAATACTTTTGAGATATTCTTAAAATATTATCAGGTAATGTTGCTGAAAATAATAAAGTTTGATGTTCTTTTGGAATAAATTTTAAGATTAATTCTATTTGAGGTGTAAAACCCATATCCAACATTCTATCCGTTTCATCAAGCACTAAATAGTTTACTTTTGATAGATTTAAGCTTTTTCTTTGCAAGTGATCGTTAATTCTTCCAGGTGTTCCAACTATAATTCTCGCTCTTTTATTTAATTTTCTAAGTTGTTGTTGCATGCTTTCTCCACCTATAAGAAGAGCATTCCCAATTCCAATTTCTCTAATATTTAATTTTAAAACAGCTTGCATTACTTGAGTTGCAAGCTCTCTTGTGGGGCATACAATTAAAGCCATCGCTTCTTTGTCTTTAATTAGCTTATTAATCATCGGAATAGTAAATGCTAAAGTTTTACCTGTTCCTGTTTGTGCAGTTCCTAGAATATCTCTTCCTGTTAAACTAACTGGAATAGACTGGCTTTGAATAGGGGTGGGATTTTTAAATTCAGCTAGCTCAATTGACTTTTTAAGCTTATTTTCAATTTCAAAATCTGTGAAGTTCATTATGTAAGGAAAGATATAAATATTAAATATTTTAGGTGGATGCTTATATCTTTTTACAATAATAGCAAGATTACTTAATTAAATCGATATTGTGATTACTCATTTTTTAGTTAAAATGAAGGGAAATGCTTACATATATAATACCCTTTATTGTTTTGATTTTAATTGTAGTTTTTATCCATGAATATGGGCACTATTATTTTGCAAAACGTTACGGAGTAGGGATTACTGATTTTTCAATAGGGTTTGGTAAGGAAATTTTCGGTTGGAACGATAAATCAGGCACGCGTTGGAAAATTTGCTGGATCCCACTTGGAGGATATGTAAAATTTTTTGGTGATCGCAATGTGTATTCACAAGCCGATCATAAAGATATTTTAGAAAAATACAGCGAAGAAGAACAACAAAAATTATTTACTTTAAAACCATTATATCAAAGAGCTTTAATTGTTTTTGGCGGTCCTTTAGCTAATTTTTTATTAGCATTAGTGATATTTTTTTCAATTTACACCTTTATTGGAAAAGATTTTACACCAGCTGTGATTAATGAAATACAAAAAGACAGTCCTGCAATGGCAGGAGGGTTAAAACAAGATGATATTATTTTAGAAATTGATGGAAATGAAGTTCAAAGCATCATGGATGTTTCAAAATATATTACAATGTCTACTGATGAATTTATTGATTTTAAAGTTAAGCGTTCTTATGATGAAATTTTATTAACGATTAAGCCCGATATGGTTTCAAGTGAAGACAGCCTTGGAAATAAAGTTAATAAAAGAATGGTTGGTATAAAACTTGGAGCTTATAATAATGAGATTAATCACATAAAATTAGGTCCAGCCCAGTCATTATTACATGCTATTAATGAAGTTTATTTTGTGAGTGTTTCAAGTCTTAAATACATTGGTAGTATGATTGTAGGCAAGGCTGATACCTCACAATTGGGAGGACCTATTAGAATTGCAAAAATTTCAGGACAAGTTGCAGACCTGGGTTTGCTAGCATTTATTAGTTTGATGGCATATATTTCAATAAGCCTTGGATTAGTTAATTTATTCCCAATTCCAATGCTGGATGGTGGTCACTTAATGTTTTATGCGTTTGAGAAGGTCTTGGGTCGACCCTTATCACAAAAAACTCAGGAAGGTTTTTTTCGAATCGGAATGTTTTTATTGATATCTTTGATGTTTTTTACAACTTTTAATGACCTAAAAGACCTTGGTTTATTTAAATAATTTAATTTAATTAAAATTCAAAAAACTCAGTAAAATCAACAGTAATTGAAAGTTATACAATATATTGTATGTTTAAATTTTAGACCTACTAAAAAAAAGCTTGATTTATATAGGTTATTTTGAAAGATAGAAAATAACCAATTAAACCGGAGCTAAAATGAACAAAAAACAATTAATAGTTAAACTTTCAGGTTCTTTAAACCTAAGTAAAGTTGATGCTGAAAGAACATTTGATACAATTACCAACACTATTTTAGATGCTCTAAAAGGAGATGATTCAGTGAAAATTGCTGGATTTGGAACATATAAAGTAGCAAAAAGAAAAGCAAGAGTAGGAAGAAACCCAAGAACTGGTGAGCAAATTCAAATCGGCGCATCACAAAAGGTTAAATTCTTGCCAGCAAAAGCTTTAAAAGAAGTATTCAATAAGTAACATTTTTTTTAAACAGCCTTAATATTTTTGAAATAAGTATTGAGGCTGTTTTTATATACGAATAAAGCCCGTTATCTGGAGTTTATTTTAATATTCGTTTTCTTCCCAAAGTTTTTTATAATCTATAAATGGTGACAAACCGTAGCTAGAATTTACATTTGTTAAATGTAAAGAAAGACTTTTTATAGGTGAAATGCAAAATTCCTTTTTATATATTTCATTAAGATGTTTTTCAAAAGGATCATTTCTATCTACGCAAGTATTATAAAAATTATTCCAATACTTATCCAATAAAGACTTTGTAGTCATAAATGTACAAAGAGTTTGGTTGATTGTTCTCCAATGTCTTTTATTCCCAATTAAAATATTTGTTTTTTCATTATTCATATAAAGATAGGGATAATCAGCAGGACACATAAAGATGTCCCTATTAACCTGTGAAGCTATTCTCTCATATGATGCAATCATTTCCTCCATCATAGGCTCAAAGTGCAAATAATCATCCTCAACAAAGTAAACTAAATCTTCGCCATGTTGTTTTCCTAACTCAAATGATTTTAGTAAGCTTGCTAAATTTGAAAAAGTTTGATCATTTTTTTGTTGTTTAATTGTACCCTTATATTTTTCATGGTTTAATGGAGCAATACTCATATCTAAACCACTACCATCTACTAGTTTTTTAATTTTATTTAAATTTTGTTCTTTAGATTTATCATCAACAATTATTGTTTTAAACTTAATATTTGTGTATTTGTTTTTAGAAAAATTAATTGATCTAATAAGAGAGTTCAAAGCTTTTAAAGAATATTCAATTTTTGGTTTTTCAAATAATCTTTTTTTATTTTGATCCCATATCTCGATATCAGTATTAGTTCTAAATATAATCAATACAGAATTAACTTTTTTGGTAATTTTTACCTCACCTAGCGGTAAAACAATTGATTTCTTATTTATAAATGAAAGATCTTCATTTAAATCTTTACCTAGAGTAGGTGAAACAAAATTATTTTGATCGATAATTTCATAGCCCAGTAATTTTGCTACTTTTATGAAGATTTTTTTCATTTTTATAATTTACTCAATTTATAATTTCATCAATTGCATATTCCAAACGATCTTGACCCCAAAAAATTTTATCATTTATGACAAATGTTGGAGCTCCAAAAATTTCTTTACTAAACGCTTCATTAGTTAGTTTTTTGAGTTCATCTTTAGTTTTTTCATTATTAACTCCATTAAAAAAAATTTTTTGATCAATTTTTAATTGATCTAAAATCGAATTAATATTTTCTTGTTTTGTCATATCTTTGTTATCAACCCAGTAAGCATTAAAAATTTTATTAATATAATCATACTTTAATTCTTTTTTTATTAACAAGTAACCCCTCATGATATGAAGAGAATTAATTGGAAAATTATCATTCCATTTAAATTTTATATTATTTTTTTTTGAGACTAAATCACAATCATTTTTCATGTTAATCATTTTAAATTTATTGAAAGCCGGAGCGGTAATACCCGCCAGATTATGAAGACCACCTAGTAAAATAGGCATGTAATTAAATAAAATTTTTTTACTCTTATGAATTTTTTCAATTTTCTTGTGAGCAATAAACGCATAGGGACTTATTACATCAAAATAAAAATCTATATATTTATTCATATAGACCAAAGCGTTTTGCATAAAAAATTCTAATTATCCAATAAATAAATAAACCTATTGGTCCAATTAAATAAGTGATAATTAATGGCAAAGCTATGAGAAATTTATTAATAAAAAATTTTTGTGAGTCTTTTAAAATCCAACCACCAACAAATAGGTTTATAGACACAAAGTGTATCCAAAATAATAATAAGTAAAAATTATCTTCAAATAAACCAGCAGCATAATCAATACCCAGATATAAGCTGAAGTTACCTAGAAAATCATATGAATTTAGATAAGATTTGTAGAGAACCAAACTATAAGCCGCACTGAGCAAAAATATTGGAAATATGGAGGTTGCTAGATATTTACATAATTGTGACTGAGGAAAGAATATAATTAAAAACCAAAATGGCAGTACCCCAAGGTTTATCCAGAAGTAAAGCATTTCAATAGTAAAGTAATTATAAATTTGTTCGATCATTCTTATATATATTATATTAGATATTATTATGATTCCCATAAGAAACAAAAAAAAATCTCTACAGGTAACAGTGGAAGAAATGCGTAATTTTGCATTTGCTTATATCGAAAAGTATGCCCCGTCAAAACAACAGCTAAAAACCTATCTTTTAAAAAAATATTTAAAAACTTCAGTTCCAAATGTAAAAAAACAAGATGTTACTAACTTAATTGATATTGTTTTGTCTGATTTAGAAAAAAGTAAATTCATAAACGATAAATTTTATTCAGAAAGTAAAGCAAAAAGTATGATTCAAAGAGGTAGCTCTATTAATAAAATTAGAAGTTATTTATTTGGAAAAGGAATCAATAATGAATTTATCAAAGAAACTGTTGAAAAAATCCATGATGAAAATTCAGACCAAGATTTTTTTTCTGCTATCAAATTATGTAAAAAGAAAAGAATAGGCCCTGCAAGAACAGAAGACAATAGATCATTGTTTTATAAAAAAGATATATCACTACTAGCTAGAAATGGTTTTGATTTTGTTACGTCAAAAAAAGTAATGGATATAGAAAAAGAAGATTATTTAAAAATAGTAAATTTACTTTAATTTCTTATTTTCTTTTTTAATCAGATTGTCAATTTTACTTCTTACATAATTTTTTACAAAAACAAACACCAGTAATCCAAAAATTGAAACAGAAACAATAATAATTAATATTACTCTTAATTGTTCATCCATTAGATTAAATTTCTACTTTTTAATATTAAACTTGGATTTTTAAAATCTTTTTTTCCATATAGAATTTCTTTATTTTCAAAATCAGTTACTGAGCCTCCAGAATGTTTTAAAATAGCGTGTCCTGCCGCAATATCCCATTCGCACGCTCTTGGTTCGGCCACATAGCCATCATATTCTCCAGTAGCAATGACACAAAATTTTAAAGAACTTTTCATTCTGGTGTGCTCCTTCACATTTAATTTTTTATGAATTTTATCAATTTCGGGTTTTAACTTGTTTGAATAAGAAACAAATTTAATTTGATCTTTGTTAAAATTTTTTGATCCTTCTAATTTTATTGTCTTTCCATTAGCTATTTCAAATGCCTGATCATCACCATAAGAAAAGAACATCCTTTTTTTTGCTGGGGCATATATTAATCCAGCAACCGGTTTTCTATCTAAAATTAATCCTGCATTAATAGTAAATTCATCAAGATTGTTTATGTAGTCATATGTTCCATCAATTGGATCTACTAACCAAAAATCTTTAAGATCATCTATAGATTTATTTTCAGAAGTCTCTTCTGATACAATCGGTATTTTAGGAGTTAATTCTTTTAATTTAAGAGTTATAATTTTGTTAACTTCCAAATCTCCATTACTAACTGGAGTGTTGTCTGCTTTAATTTCTTTAGTAAGACCATCTTTTCTTAAGTTAATAGATGTCTTACCTGCATCCAAAAATGTGTCGATTAAATTTTCTACAACTTTTTTTATGTTAATTTTTATCAAGTATCTTTTCTAATTTAATATTATTTGCGTTTATTACTTTTTTGCCCACATTTTGAAAATTGACAGTAACTTTTTCCTTAATTATCGATTGAACTTGTCCAATACCCCATTCTTTATTAGATGGATTGAAAACTTTATCTCCAGGATCAAAATCTAATATCATTTATTTAACTTATATTAGAAATAAGTATAAATACCAGTGAATGAACAAAGACTTAAATTCTATAGGTTTATTAAAAAAACCATCCGAGACTACTGTTGTTGTTGCAATGTCAGGAGGTGTGGACTCCTCAACTGTTGCAGGTATGATGAAAAAAGAAGGGTATAATGTAATTGGAATTACGCTTAAACTTTATAATGATAGTAAAGAAGTTGCCTCCTCAAAACAATGTTGTTCTGGGCAAGATATTATGGATGCAAAAAGAGTTGCACATAAACTGGGCATAGAACATAGAATTTTATACTACCAAGATAAATTCAAACAAGGTGTAATTGATAATTTTGTAGATAGCTATCTAAAGGGGGAAACACCAATACCCTGTATTCAATGCAATCAAACAGTAAAATTTAAAGATTTATTTGAAGTCTCTAAAGATTTAAATGCTGATGCTTTAATCACAGGCCATTATGTAAAAAGTATCACTTCTGGAGATGAGACCAACATGTATCGTGCAATTGATAAAAATAGAGATCAAAGTTATTTTTTATTTAACACAACAAGAGAACAATTAAATTATCTCAGATTTCCCCTGGGGGTAATGCTTAAAGACGAGACAAGATCAATAGCAAAACAATTAGATTTAAATGTTGCAGACAAACCAGATAGTCAGGATATATGTTTTGTTCCAAATGGTGACTACGCATCTGTTATAAGAAAGTTCAGACCAGACTCTTTTAAAAAAGGAAATATAAAAGATTTAGGCGGAAAAGTTATTGGTGTACATGATGGAATAGTAAATTTCACAATAGGACAAAGGAAGGGAATTAAAATTTCAGATACTGAACCTTTATATGTTTTAAAAATTAATTCTGATAAAAATGAAATTATTGTTGGCCCAAGAGAAAAACTTGGAAAAAAAAATATAAATATCAATAATTTGAATTTACTAGTTGATAAACAAAAATTAACTAAAAACATTTTGGTAAAAGTAAGATCTACAGGGATCTTACTAGATGCTAAAATAAATTTTAAAGATGATAATTCTGCTGAGGTTAATTTAAAAGATTATGAAGATGGAATTTCTCCTGGTCAAGCCTGCGTGTTTTATGATCTTGATAAAGAAGGTCATAAAGTTTTAGGTGGTGGATGGATTGTTAATTAATTATCTTTCTTCCACATAAAAAAAGATAAAAAATAAAAAGATATAACTCCTACAAAAAAATCCCATTCTAAAGCATGTTTAAAAAATTTTAGATTCATTCCATAGAAATCATCCCCTGGTAAACTAATTATTGGGATACTAATAACTGCAACAATTACAAGCGTACTAACTAAAAATAATTTTAATTTTAATATAGTTCGGTTAATAAATTTAAATACTTTTTCTTTAATTGAATAAAGCGCTTTGACTAAATATACTTGTGCTGCAATTTCAAAAATAATGAATACAAACATAATCAACCTTCTAAACAATTTATAAAAGTCGTTATCAAAATTTACTCCTAGAAAGACCGTATGAATTGCTAATGCTATTGCTGAAGCAATACCAAAATAAACAACTTTATTAATATTTTTATTTTGTTTGTCAAAGTGAGTAATTATACTTTTGTTATAAAGCCAATACTTTATTAAAAGATATGATGTAAGAAGCATTGCAGGTTTAAATATTAAGTAGGTTGGAAAAAACCTTGCAGTTCTACTGATTGATGCTTGACCATCTATATAGGGGAACATATTAGGTAATCTATATTGTTGACCCTCTATAATTGAATGAAATTGTGTTGTAACTATAAGACAGGCATTAATTGCAACAAATGGTATAATAAAAACCCATATACTTATGGATTTAGCCTTACTGATTTGTTTCATTGAACTATTTATTCTTGTTTTTTCTCTTAGCTCTTCTTTTTTTAGACCCTTGTTTTCTTCGGCCTCTGTGTTTTTTTGGGTAACCCATCGTTTCCTTTAATTATAATTTTAATTGAAATTATCAGCGGGATATAGCATTGTCCTTTAGAGTTATCAAATTTTTTTATGTCAAATTCATTTAAAACCTTCCTAAAACATACTGCAAAAGATTTTCATAATCAGTCAGTAAATCCGCCAGTTGTAAGGGCTTCAACGATTATTTTCAAGTCAATGGAGCATATTAGAAAAACGCAAGCCAAAGCTAAAAAAAACCCCACAGGTGGCCACTATGATTATGGCAGACAAGGAACATCAACAACCCACATATTACAAAAGATACTTACTAGGCTTGAAGAAAGCTACCACGTATTCACAACGCCAACAGGCTTTGGCGCAGTATTTTTAGCTATATTTAGCGTAACACGTCCAGGTGATGAAATTATCGTTTCAGATCCAGTTTATAATCCAACAAGATTACTTACAGAAAATTTTTTAAAAGAATTTAATATAAAAACAGTTTTTTACAATCCGCATGATTTAAAAACATTAGAAAAAAATATAACAAAAAAAACAAAATTAATTTTAGTTGAGAATCCAGGTAGCAACTCTTTTGAATTTCAAGATTTAGGAAAAATTATATCAATTGCTAAAAAAAATAAAATTTTAACAGCAATTGATAATACTTGGGCTACTCCTTATTATTTTAAACCAATTAAATTTGGTTTTGATATGTCAATAGTATCTGCAACTAAATATTACTCAGGTCACTCTGATGTAATGGGTGGAAGTTTGGCTGTTAATAAAAAAGTTTTTAATAAAGTAAATGCTGCTGAAAAAATTACAGGTTTAAGATTAGGCCCTGATGATGCATATTTAATTACAAGGGGCCTAAGAACCCTGGATGTAAGATTAGATAGACATAGAGAAAATGCAAAAAAAGTTGCTGGTTTTTTATCTAAATATAAAAAATTTACATTACTTTATCCTTATAAAAAAGATTCTTATAATTTTAGAATGTGGAAAAAATATTATTCAGGTGCCTCAGGTTTGATGGGTCTAAAAATAAAATCTAGAAATATTAAATTAGTTAGAAAATTTGTAAATTCACTTAAGTTATTTGGGTATGGTTATAGTTGGGGTGGTTTTGAAAGTTTAGTACTTCATCAAGAGTTTAGAGAAACAGGAAATAGAAAATATATGAATTTAGCAAAAGATGAACATCTTGTAAGATTTCATATAGGCTTAGAAGATCCAAATGATTTAATTGCTGATATAAAACAAGCATTAAAACATTTAAAATGAGTTCAGAAAAATTTATAAGAAATAAAACAGCACTAGTTACTTTGATAGCTGCATGTTTGGTAGTGCTTATTTCATTGGGTGTAAGACAAACTTTTGGTTTGTTTTTTACGGATTTTAAAAATGACTTAGGAATTTCATTAACTCAATCTGGGTTATCAATAGGACTACAGATGTTGATGTGGGGATTAACAGGTCCAATATTTGGAATTGTAGCAGACAAATATGGTGGTCATAAAGCAATCGCAATAGCTTTTTTATTTTTTATAGCAGGTATTTATTTTCTTTATGCTGGCCCAAATACAGGAATATTTTTTCAAGTTGACATGGGAATTTTAATTGGAATTGGCTTGGGCGGTACAGCAATTAGTATTCCAATGTCTGTAGTTGGAAAACATTTTCCACTATCTAATAGAACTATAGCCATGAGTATAGTTACAGCCGTAGGTTCTTTTGGGTACTTTGTGTCTCCTTTATTAACCACATACTCTTTAGCAGAACATGGTTGGCAAATTACATTATTAGCATTTATTGTAGCTTTAATTGTAGGTCTTATAATCTCCTATTTTGTAAGATCCCCATCTTTAGAGCAAAGCATTGAAGAGACTAACTCTCAAAGAACTACTGATGCTATAAAAGAGGCACTAGGAAGTAAAAGTTATACACTTCTATTATTGGGTTTTTTTGTGTGTGGGTTTCATATTACTTTAGTCGGCACTCATGTTCCAACTTATGTAATTGACAGAGGTTTAGAAAGCTGGACTGCTGCTGCAATTTTATCTTTAATTGGATTATTTAATATTTTTGGCTCACTCTTTAGTGGATATCTTTCAACTAAAATGAGTAAAAAATTTATATTAAGTGCAATTTATAGTCTTAGAGGAGTATCAATTATTTTATTTATTTTCTTACCTGCAAGCAATATTAACGCCTTTATATTTGGAGCAAGTTTTGGTTTTTTATGGTTATCAACAGTTCCTGCAACTAGTGGAATAGTTGCGCATATATTTGGTACAAAATTTTTGGGATTATTATATGGAATAGTTTTTTTAAGTCATCAAATTGGTTCTTTCTTTGGTGCTTATTTAGGAGGATTGTTTCATG
>CAJQSU010000005.1 GCA_905616435.1 uncultured Candidatus Pelagibacter sp.
TTTAAATTCTTTATCCTGCAATTTAATTTTGGATTATCTTTATTTAAAGTCTTATGAGAAATCATTATTGAGTCATTTTTGTATCTTAAATGGTGTGTAAATTTATCTGATAGAGTATTTGTTATTCTTTTATTTCCTTTGCTATAAATTAAATTATTTTTTGAAATTGCAATTTTACCAGTCATATATGGAAGTTTTTTTTTTCTATTAAAAAAGTATGAACTATAAAACAGTTTAATTTTATTTTTGGACAACCCAGTTTTAACTTTAATTTTTTTTGAACTTAATATTTTATTAGTTTTTCCACGTACCCTTTTATCAATATCTTTAATAGAGTAAATTACTTCATTAATCTTAGATTTAATTATCAAATTTGTACATGGTGGTGTGTTGCCATAATGACTACATGGCTCCAATGTAATATACATTTTTGTATCTTTTAGATTTTCATTACAATTTTTAATAGCATTAAATTCAGCATGTGTTTTTCCACCTAAAGAAGTTTGACCTATAGAAATTATCTCATCATCTTTAACAATCACACATCCTACAGATGGATTTGTTCCTGTATGTCCTTCACGTGCTTTTGCCAAATCTAAGGCAAGCTCCATGTATAGTTGATCTTTGAGTGAGAATTTATCTTTTTTTGTAGACATCTATTTTGTCCACGAATTGTACAAAATCTTTTTCTTCTCTAAAATTACGGTATACTGATGCAAAACGAACGTAGGCAACTGGATCTAGTTCTTTTAGTCCTTCCATCACCATTGTGCCAATAGTATTTGATGAAATTTCACTTTGACCCAATTCTTCTAAAGCTCTTGAAATTCTACTTATAAATTTTTCTGCTGTTTCGGTATCAATAGGTCTTTTTTTTAATGCTATATAAATTGATTTAGAAAGTTTATCACGATCAAAAGATGATTTTCTTCCATTTTTTTTAACAACCATTATTTCTCTATATTGAACTCTTTCAAATGTAGTAAAACGTGCTCCACAAGTGCATAATCTTCTTCGTCTTATAGCTGTGCCATCTTCTGTAGGTCTGGAATCAACTACTGAGGTCTCACCTTTTTTACATATTGAGCAAATCATTTATTTTAAGTTTTTATAAATTGGAAAAAAGGATGTAAGTTCAATAACTTCATTTCTAACTTCTTCTTCAATTTTGCTATTGTCGTCAGGGTTTTCTGACAAACCTTTTACTACTTTGGTAATTAATTCACCAACTTTTTGAAACTCTTTCAAACCAAAGCCTCTAGTTGTCGCCGCTTGTGTTCCAAGTCGTATACCAGAAGTTATCATTGGTTTTTCTGAGTCAAAAGGTATTCCATTTTTATTACAGGTAATATTTGCATTACAAAGACTTTCAGCTGCCAAATTACCTTTAACATTAAAAGGTCTTAGATCAACCAACATTAAGTGCGTATCTGTTCCACCAGAATAAATCTTAAATCCATTATTTTTAAGTGTCTCTGATAAAATCTTGGCATTTGCTAAAACAGATTTAATATAATCTTTAAAATCTGGTCTTAAGGCTTCTAAAAAGCCAGCTGCTTTGGCAGCTATTACATGCATTAGAGGTCCTCCTTGGTAACCAGGGAATACCGCTGTATTAAATTTTTTAGAAAGCTCTTCATGATTAGTCAAAATTATTCCACCCCTAGCACTTCTAAATACTTTATGAGTTGTTGATGTAACAACGTGTGCAAACTCACAAGGATTAGGATAACCCTTGCCAGCAACTAAACCTGAAAAGTGAGCCATGTCTACCATAAGATATGCCCCTACTTTATCAGCAATTTCTCTAAATCTCTTAAAGTCAATCACTCTTGAATAAGCACTTCCGCCACAAATTATAAGTTTTGGTTTGTGCTCTATTGCAAGTTTTTCAACATTGTCATAATCAATAAGTTCCGATTCTTTATCAACATCATAACCTATTGGATTAAACCATTTACCTGACATTGAAATTTTTAAACCATGTGTAATGTGTCCACCAGAATTTAAGCTCATTCCCATAAATGTATCCCCTGGATTTAACAGTGCTAAAAATACAGCTCCATTCGCTTGAGCTCCAGAGTGAGGTTGTGCATTGGCAAATTTACAATTAAACAACTTTTTTAATCTTTCGATAGCTAAGTTTTCTGCAACATCCACATGTTCGCAACCATTATAATATCTTTTACCCGGATATCCTTCTGCATATTTGTTTGTTAAAACAGAACCTTGAGCTTCTAAAACAGCTTGCGAAACAATATTTTCAGAAGCTATTAATTCAATATGTTGTTGTTGTCTTTTCAATTCGTCGCTTATAGCCTTATATAACTCTGGGTCTGTTTTTGATAAACCATCTTCAAAAAAACTTTGATATTGATCGTTTAAATAATTTTTCTCACTAGACATAATTAAATCTTTTTAATTCTTTTTAAGTGTCTTCCACCTTCGAACTTGGTGTTTAAAAAAACACTGACACAATTTAAAGCATTTTTTTCTGTAAGCAGTCTTGAGCCTAATGTAATGATATTTGCATCGTTATGCAATCTTGATAATTTTGTAGATTTTAAATTAAAACATTGTGCAGCACGTATATTTTTATGTCTATTTGCCGCTATATTCATGCCGATGCCTGACCCACAAATAAGTATACCAGCATGATTATTATTAGTTTTAACTTTTCTAGCTACTTTGTGGGCAAAATCTGGATAATCAACTTTATTACTATTGAAGGGACCTAGGTCTATATATTTAATTTTTTTTTTATCTAGGTGAAGTTTAATATTTTCTTTTAAACTATAACCAGCATGATCAGATGATAAAAATATTTTTTTCAAACTAGCTAAACTTATAATCTAAAACACATGCAACCAAGTGAATTCTATTTTCTTCACCACCATTAAAAGCATTATGGTATTTTGTATTATTGGTAATCCAAACAGATCCATCCGCTGGCATATGTTTTGCCACATGATCTACTACCATGATAGCACCAGGGTTAGTGATTATTGGTATATGTAATCTTGGCTCTGGATCTCTATGCCAACTCAATGTAGATCTTGGTTCTTTTAGCAAGATTCTAACTCTACCTAATTTATATTTTGAAGAAAGAATATCAAAGACTTCTTTAAAATATGTGTTTTCATAATCTTTTATAAACTCAGAATAAGCAGATTCATCAACCATGACATCTCTTGAAACTTCTTTACCTGACTTGTCTGGCTTAGTCCAATAAACACCTCTAGCCTTACTACCCTTTACAGAATCCGGATCACCGGGAATTTGTGTTAGAGAAATGGCTCCAAAGTGAGCTATACCCCCACCATCTTCAAATTTTTTAGTTTGAACAATCTGATTGTACGATTCTTGTAATTTATTGATATCAAATTTAATATCCTGTTTTTGAAAATCACTAAAATCTAAAATTTTTTTTTCTTTTTTTAAATCTAAGTTTATAATATTTTTATTATCTATGGTCATGCAGATTGTTTTTTACCAAATTTAATATACATTTGTATATTACATTTGTCGCATTTATAAAATAGATTAAAAAACATGATTACAGGTAAATATCCTAGTTTAAGGCTAAGAAGAAATAGAAAAGAATCTTGGTCTAGAAAGTTAATCCAGGAGAACTCATTGAGTCCTAGTGACTTTATTTTGCCTATTTTTTTGATTGATGGCTCAAATAAAAGACAGAATATAACATCTATGCCAGGTGTTTATAGATATACAATTGATAGATTGGCACAAATAATAGACAAAGCTATAAAAATTGGCTTACCAATGGTCGCGCTTTTTCCTAAGACAAAAAATAGCTTAAAAAATGAGATTGGCTCAGAATCATTAAATGAAAACAATCTTGTTTGTAAAGGAATCATAGAAATTAAAAAACGATACAAAAATAAAATAGGAATAATGTGTGATGTAGCTTTAGATCCCTACACTTCACACGGACATGATGGGTTAATAAAATCAAATCAAATTATTAATGATGAAACAATAGAAATTTTAGTTAATCAATCATTACTACAGGCTCAAATGGGTTGTGATGTGCTAGCACCGTCCGACATGATGGATGGAAGAATTGGAAAGATTAGAAAAGCTTTAGACAAATCAAGTTTTCAAAATGTTCAAATTCTCTCTTATGCAGTAAAATATGCATCTAGTTTTTATGGACCATTTAGAGATGCTGTTGGGTCTAAAGGATCTTTAAAAGGTGACAAAAAGACATATCAAATGGATTTTAGGAACAGCGATGAAGCGTTAAGAGAAGTTGCACTAGATATTAAAGAAGGTGCAGATATGGTCATGGTTAAACCAGGTATGCCATATCTGGATATTATTAAATCAGTTAAAGAAAAATTTAGAATACCAGTTTTAGCATATCAAGTTTCTGGCGAGTACAGTTTGATTTCAAGTGCGATTCAAAAAAAATTAATAAACGATTATGCTGTCTATGAAAGTTTAGTTGCATTTAAAAGAGCTGGCGCTAATGCTATAGTAAGTTATTACGCAGATAGACTGGATAAAATTTTAATTTAGTTGTTTTAAAGAGTTCACAAATTCATTTCTACTAATTGGAAAATTTATATTATTGGGCTTCAGAATTGTTTTGTCCATAAAATCTCCGACGAGCTTTAGTCCATCTAGCAAAATATTAAGTTCATTTACAGGATCATTTTTATCAATAAGAAAATTTGGAACAATTTTTTTTTCTGTTGATGACTCAGCAATATATAAGGTTTTATTATCAATGACTTTCTTATTTACCATTCCATCAAGATCAAGTTTATAGCCAAGAATACTTAATAGATTTAGCTCCCAAAAAATATATTTCTTTAACCATTCATTGTCAGATAAAATTAGATAAAACTCATTAATTAAGTCATATATTTTAATGTTTGATTGAGACTCTGCTGTTAATAGCTTAATTAAATTCATTGCAGATATTATGCAATTCAATTTTTTTGCTTCATCGAAATAAATTGGGGAGCAAGCTTTAAAAATTTCGATTTTAAAATAACCAATTCTATTTTCAGATTTCGAATTATAGTTTACAAATAATTGATTTCCTATTTGCAAATAGTTTTTAATTTTTTTAGATGTACCGCCAAATATTATTCCAGATATTTTACCATGATCTTCAGTAAAAATTTCAGCAATTAAAGAATTTTCATTATATCTATTCTTTGATAGTAAAAAACCTTTATCGTCCCAATTCATGATTTTAAATTATTATTTAAACACAACAAAGCAGCATTTTGTTCAGCATCTTGTTTCGAAGATCCCTCTCCCACATAAAATTTTGAAATAGGAAGTTTTACACCTACTTTAAAAACAGGTTTGTGCCTTGGACCTGTATTCGAAACAACTTTATAGGTTGGAAGTTTTTTGAATTTTTTTAAAGAAAATTCCTGTAACTTGGTTTTTGCATCTACCTGTGTAACAATACTGTTTTTTATATTTTCTTTCCAAAGAGTAAGAATAAAATTTTCAGCATTTGTAAACCCTTTATCTAAATAAATGCCACCAATTAAAGCTTCACAGCAATCAGCAACAACCTTATCTTCAATTTCAATCTTTTTATTTTTAGGGTTAAAAGTTATTATATATTTTTCTAGTTTAATATTCTTACCAATTTGTAAGCAAGTTTTTTTATTTACTAAAGATGCAAATTTTTTATCTAATGTACCTTCTTTTTCATCCGGGTACAATTCCAGTAATTTTTTTGCAATAACCAGACCTAAAACTCTATCACCTAAAAATTCTACTTTTTCATTATTGTTTATTATGTCAAAACTTTTGTGAGTTAAGCATTTAACTAATAATTTTTTATCTTTAAACTTTATATTTATTTTTTTTTCTAGATTTGAATAATCTTTATTCATTAATAAATTTTTTTCACAAACCTGTTAAATCTAATTGATTTATGCCATTTCCAAAAAGCAAAAAAACTACCGACTAATTTGTCAGAAGAAAAAAAAATAAATTGAACTTTACCAACAAGATTATCTTTATGAACATATCCAACACTTGATAAAAATCTACTATCTTTCGAGCAGTCTCTATTATCACCTAAAAAAAAATAATGATCTTCAGGTACGGTAAAAATATCAGATGTTCGATATGGAAAATCTTTTAAATATACCGAGGCATGAGATTTACTATTAGGAAGCTTTTCTTTATATGTAAAAACATCAATTGTTCTGTTGCCACAATATATTTTATCATTTTTAGATAAGCGAGATTTCGGTATTTCATTATTATTAATATAAAGATTTGAATCAATAAATTGAATTCTATCACCTGGAAGGCCTATTAACCTTTTGACATAATCAGTTCTATTATCAGCTGGTGTTTTAAATACAACTACATCACCTCTTTCTGGTTCAGTAAAAACTATCCTTTTTTTCAAAATAGGTGGGCTAAATGGAAAAGAATGCTTACTGTAACCATAGGAATATTTTGTGACAAATATTCTATCACCTACTAATAAAGTGGGTTCCATTGATGAAGATGGAATATAAAAAGGTTGAATTAAAAATGATCTGATTATTATAGCTATTATAAGCGCATAAAATAAAGTTTTGACATTATCTATAATAATATTTTTTGTTATCATGATATTTTTTGAATAATAGTAAATGCTACTGAGTATTCCTTTTCATCTGAAATTGAAAGAAACAAATTAAAATTCTTAATTTTCTTTTTTTTTTTAATCAAGTTCTTAATTTTAGAATTAATCAAATAATATGGCTTTCCTAGTTTGTCGTTAACTATTTGTATATCTTTGAAATTCAAGCCATCTCTAAAACCTGAGCCTAATGCTTTTACAAAAGCTTCTTTTGCAGCAAAACGTTTTGAAAAATAGTTAGTTTTATTTGTAAATTTTTTTGAAATTAAAATTTCATTTTTACCAAATACACGATTTATAAAACTTTTATTTTTTATAGATAATTGAATTCTTTTATTTTTAACAATATCAACACCAATACCAATTGTCTTCATTGCTTGATAATTTTTTTAAATTTTTTGATTACTTTTTTAAATCCATGAAAAATTGACTCTCCGATAATAAAGTGGCCTATATTAAATTCTTTGATTTCATTAATCTTAGATAGAAATTGAGTTGACTTGAAATCAAGGCCATGACCTGCGTGAACTTCTAATCCAACTTGATGTGCCAATTTTGAACATTTTTTAATTCTAAGTAGTTCTTTTTTATTTTTACTTCTAGACTTGACTAGATTGGAAAATCTTCCAGTGTGAATTTCGATACAATCAGCACCTAAATCTTTAGAAATCAAAACATCATTCAAAGAAGGATTAATAAAAAGACTTGTTCTAATTTTTTTATCTTTAAACAATTTTATTATTGTCCTTATCTTATTCTTATTTTTTCTTAAATCTAAACCACCCTCAGTAGTAATCTCTTTTCTATTTTCTGGTACTATGCAAATAAAATCAGGTTTTATTTGGAGGGCATTTTTAACTATTTCATCTTTTATTGAGATTTCAAGATTTACTAATAAATTTTTGATAGAACATATTTTTTTTGCATCTAAATCCTTAATATGACGCCTATCTTCACGTAAATGAATTGTAATTGAGTCTGCACCATTTTTTTTAACAAATTTTGCAGCATAAAACGGATCTGGATGTAATTCACCTCTCGCATTTCTAAGAGTGGCTACATGATCAATATTTACACCAAGTCTTTTCACTTAATAAATCGACTTCCTGGTGTTGATATTGGAATTGATTTAAGATTATCAGGTAATTGATTGGGTTTATAAATTGACACATTAATTTTGAGATGTGAAACTATTTTTTTTTTAATCTTTAGGGTTTTTTTTGTTGATCTATCTATTATTGATGCGAAACCTACTAATTTAGCTTTAGAATTCTCAATCAGCTTGACACATTCCATGCTCGATTTACCGGTTGTGATTACATCTTCGATTATCAATACTTTTGAATCTTTTTTAATAAAAAAACCTCTTCTCAGACTGAACTTTCCATTAACTCTCTCACAAAAAATAGTTTCTTTTTTTAAAATTTTTCCTATTTCATATCCAATAATTATACCACCCATTGCTGGAGCTAATATCAAATCTATATTTTTAAAATTTTTTTTAATTTTTTTCGCCAATGATCTGCAGATTAAATCGGCTTTATGTGGGTGGCTTAACAACTTTGCACACTGAATGTATTTAGAAGAATGTAGGCCTGAGGATAGTACAAAGTGGCCTTCTAAAAGAGCGTTAGTCTTTTTTAAAATATTTAAGGATTTTTTGTGTGAAAGCATTTCTTTTATCTTCATGTCTAATAATCTTAAATTTTATACCTTTTTGTTTTAACTCCGCAATAAAATTAGTAAAATTCTTTAAATCCCTAATAATCAATTGAAATTTAAAATTAATATAATTGGGGTTTTTTCCTGCCATTTCTAAATTTGATATATTTAATTTATGATCACCAATAAGAGAACTTATACTACCAAGTTGACCTGGTTTATCCGGCAGCGATATCCAAAGCGTTGTATTGTATTTCTTCAATATTTTCTCTTTTTCCTCTCCTTTATCATGCCAATACCTTCTTATTGCAGCTCTTGCTTTTCCTGTTTTAGTTACAGGTATCCAGTGTAATGAAGGTGATTGATTTTTAGAAGTAATAATATTAACTCTATCACCATTTCTTAAAATTGTTTGAAGCTCACTATTATTTCCATTTATTTCACATCCAGTAGCAGTATTTCCAATTTTAGTATGCACTGCATAAGCAAAGTCAATTGGAGTTGCATTTTTGGGTAATTTAATTACAGAACCTTTTGGCGTAAAACAAAATACATTTTCTTGAAACATTTGTAATTTTGTATATTCGTATGAATGTTCTGGATTTTCATTTTTTTCAATAATTTCAACTAAATCTTTCAACCAATCATATTCTTTCCACTGTCGAGTATTAAATTTTTCTGAAGATTTATATTGCCAATGAGATGCCACTCCCCTCTCAGCAAAATCATGCATCTTAGATGTTCGGATTTGAATTTCGATTGGCTTTTTATTGGATCCAATTACAGATGTATGAAGAGATTTATAACCATTTATTTTTGGTGAAGAAATATAGTCTTTGAATTTTCCAGGTATACAATTCCACTTTTTATGCAAAACACCTAATGTTTTATAACATTCATCCACATCATTTAAAGTTATTCTAAAACCTATGATGTCTGTTATTTGTTCTAATGAAACTCTTTTTTTTTGCACTTTTCTCCAAATAGAAAAAGGTGTTTTCTCTCTACCATAAATTAATGCATTAATATTGTTTTCAATTAACAAATATTTAATTTCTTGAGAGAGGGTATCAAATACATCTTCTTTATCTTTCTTAATTTCATTTAGTCTAGTTTGAATAAGTTTTCTTGCGTCGAGGTTTAATATTTCAAATGATAAATCCTCTAGTTCATCTCTTATACGATGTATGCCCATTCTGTCAGCAAGTGGTGCATAAATTTCCATCGTTTCTTGAGCAATTCTTTTTCTTTTATCCTCACTTTTAATTGACTTAATTGTTCTCATGTTATGCAGTCGATCAGCTAATTTAACAAGTAGCACTCGTATATCTTTAGAAGTAGCTAAAATAAGTTTTCTAAAATTTTCTGCTTTTGAATTAGCTACAGCTGCATTTTCAAATACAGATATTTTTGTTACTCCATCAACAAGTTCGGCCACTTCTTGACCAAATTCCCCTTTGATAGTCTCATATGTTGCAAATGTATCTTCAATAGTGTCATGCAATAAACCAGTTGCAATGGTTGCTGAGTCTAATTTTAGATCAGTTAGTATGTTAGCTACTTCAATAGGGTGAACTGAGTAAGGATCTCCTGAATCTCTTTTTTGGTTTGAGTGTGCCTTTACTGCAAAATTAAAAGCTTTGTTTAAACGATCTAAATTAACAAATTTATTATAACCCTTAACTTTATTAATTAAGTCATCTGAATTAAGCATTATGTTAGTATAACATTAAATCAAATTTGTTTAATAGATCTAATATCCTTGATTGGTAAGGAAAACATTAACTTTTTAATACTAAGATTTGTTTTTGGGTGTAACCAGTTTTTATTCAACTCGAATAAAGGAATTAATACAAAATTCCTTTCATGCATTCTTTGATGAGGAATAATAATGACACCTGTTAAAATTTTTTGATTATAAGAAATTAAATCAATATCACAAGTTCTAGGTGAATTTCTTAAATCTTTTTTTCTACCAAGTTTTTTTTCAATTAATTTAAAAATTACTAAAACTTTTTCTGGAGAAATTTTTGTATTAGATTGAATTACTATATTAATAAACTTTGGTTTACTGGGGTCGGGCCAAGAAGAGGTTTCATAATAACTAGATGATTTTGTAATATTAATTCCATTCAAATTTAAAAAATATTTAGCTTTTTCAATATTATTAATTCTATTTCCAAGATTTGAGCCTATGCCTATATATACCATTTAACTAGATTTTCTTATGTATCGAGCTTTGTCTCGATCCCAATCTCTATTTTTTTTAGTTGCCCTTTTATCGTACTGCTTTTTACCTTTGGCGACAGCAATTTCCACCTTAGCCTTTCCTTTTTTAAAATACATTTTTGTTGGTACAAGTGTAAATCCATCTCTTTGCATTTTTCCAATTAACTTATTGATCTCACGTTTATTGAGTAATAATTTTCTCTCATCAGTGGGGTTGTGGTTGGAAATGCTTGCTTGTTTATATTGAGCGATATGTGAGTTGATTAAAACTATTTCACCATTTTTTTCTACGGCGTAAGAGTCTGCTATATTTACTTTTCCATCTCTGACGGACTTTATTTCAGAACCTTTTAAAACTATTCCAGCTTCAATAAGATCCTCAAAAAAATAATTGAAACTTGCTTTTCTGTTTAAACAAATAATTTTTAAACCAGAATTGGCTTTTTTATTCATTTAACTAATTTAGTAGACCGCAAAGCTTTATTAATAATTTCCTTAGTTTGTTCAGTAACTTTTACCAAAGGCAATCGAACAGCATCATCACATAAACCTAGTTGTTTAGCTGCAAATTTAACTGGGCTTGGGTTACTTTCCACAAACATTGCATTATGAAGTGGCTTTAAAATATCATCAAAATTTTTAGCTTCTTGTTTAGATTTATCGTCAGAGAGTATAGATAAAGATTGAAATTGAGAACAAAGTTTTGGTGCTATGTTTGCAGTGACACTTATTGCCCCAACACCCCCTCTCCTATTAAACTCTAAAGCATTATCATCGTTTCCTGTAAGCTGAATAAAATCTTTTCCCATAGCTTTCAATTGCTGGTCGACTCTATCAAGATCTCCAGTTGCATCTTTGACACCGATAATATTTTTTAATTCAAAAAGTCTTGTCATTGTTTCAACTGACATATCAATTACAGATCTTCCTGGGATGTTATAAATAATTATTGGTAAACCACACTTGTCATTAATTGCTTTATAATGTTGATACAAACCCTCTTGTGAAGGTTTATTATAATATGGGGTCACAATTAAAGCCGCACTAGCACCTGCCTTTTCTGCGTGAGTAGTTAATGAGATCGCTTCAGCAGTAGAATTTGATCCTGTCCCTGCGATTACTGGTATTTTACCTTTGCTTTCTTTAATGCACAAATCAATAACTTTTTGGTGTTCATCGTGACTAAGTGTTGGAGATTCACCGGTAGTTCCTGCTGGGACTAATCCGCTAGTTCCATTATCCATGTGAAAATGAATAAGCTTAATATAGCTTTCTATATCTAGCTTATTATCTTTAAACGGAGTAACTAAAGCAACATTTGAACCTTTGAACATAAATACTTATAACATAATTAATTGATTCATATACTAAAGATTATGTTTAAAAAGTTAATATTTTATATCAGTTTTTCATTTTTAATAATTTATAATTATGGTGAATTACATGCTGAAGTAAAAAATATTATACCTTTAAAAAAACCTTTTTTAGATAAAATAACAATAGAAAATAAAGTGGCACAAGGTAGTTTAAAACCTAAACCCAAACCTGTTAAAAATTTAGAAAATAAAAATTTATCCAAAGAAATTATAAAACCTAAACCCAAACCTACAAAAGAAACCAAAACTAAAATAGTTAAAGAACAAACATCAGTAAAAACTAAAAAAATAACAAAAAAAAAGATAGAACAAACCATTTTTTTAACACCAAAAAGTAAACCTCTACAGGTCAAAAAGACATCAATAATAAATAAGAAAAAATCGAAATATTATAGTCATAAAGATTATGAAATAGCAAAAAGGGCAATACAAGCTATAGAGAAACGCAAATGGACTTTAGCTTTAACTACATCAAAAAAAGCCAGAGACAAATCTATATATAATTTTATTCAGTGGAGACATTTGCTTACAACGGGTAATCAAGCAAGTTTTTATGATTATTTAGCATTTATTAAAAGCAATGAAAATTATCCAAGAATAAATAGAATCAGATATTTGGCTGAACATAAATTGTCTACTGATAAAATTTCACCAAAAAAAATAATAGGTTGGTTTAATACAGAGGAGCCATTAAGTGGCTTTGGAAAATTAATCTTGGGGGAGAGTTTCATACAAACTGGTGATATTGCAAAAGGGACATCTTTAATTAAGGATGGCTGGATTACTGCAGATCTAAATAGATCCGACATGAAATTTTTTAGAAAAAAATATAAAAAATATTTAAATGCAGACGACTATATTAAACGAGCAGACTACTTAGCTTGGGAGGGTAAATCTTGGGATTTAAAAAGAATGCTAAGGTATTTACCTAAAAACTATGAGCTACTTTATAATGCTAGGCAAATATTAATGAGTAAATCTTATGGTGTTGATAAAGCAATTAAAAATGTACCAGCAAAACTAAAGAATGATGCTGGATTAAATTATGATCGTCTTAAATGGAGAAGAAAAAGAGGTAGGGTCGATGATTCATTGAAAATCATATTTAAGGTAAGAAATAATAAAGATTATTTAGTCAGACCGGATAAGTGGTGGACTGAAAGAGCAATTATGGCGAGAGCTCTTATTTATAAAAATAAATATGAATTAGCATATAAAGTTTCGAGTAAACATTCTCTTGATAATGGGCCTAAGTTTGCAGAAGCTGAGTGGCTTAGTGGCTGGATTGCTTTAAGTTTTTTAAATGACCCAATATTAGCAATTGATCATTTTAATAATTTTTATCAAAATGTTAGTTATCCTATTAGTTTATCTAGAGGGGCATACTGGCTTGCTAGATCGTATGAAAAAATTGGTGACAAGGATCAATCTATTGAATGGTATAATGAAGCTTCTAATTATTTAACAACTTATTATGGTCAGTTAGCTCACTTAAAAATTAAACCTAATGAAAAATTTGAACTTAAGGAACAACAAAAAGTTGAAGACGGGTATAGAAGTTCTTTTTATAAAAAAGACCTAGTTAAATTAGTTTATCTTTTAGGTGAACTAAATAAAAGTAAATATACAAAAAATATTTTAAAACATATTGCTAATGATAATATTGATAGTGGTAGTGAAATTTTAGCTGCAGAACTTGCATCAAAAATATCAAGGTACGATTTTGCAATACAAATTTCAAAATTAGCTTCTTATGAAAAAAGATTTCATAATAATTTTAACTATCCAGTAATAAGCACTCCTGGTTTTGTTAATGGTCGTAAAATACCTGAGACAGCTTTTATACTATCTTTAATTAGACAGGAAAGTGAATTTGATATGTCAGCTAACAGTCATGCAGGGGCACAAGGATTAATGCAGTTAATGCCTTACACAGCTAAACTAGTCGCTAAACAAGCAAAACTTCCATACAATAAATCAAGACTAACAACAGATCCTGAATACAATATTAACCTAGGATCTCATTATATAGCTGGTTTAATCCTTCAATATGATGGTGCATACCCTTTTGCTACAGCGGCTTACAATGCCGGTCCCAATAGAGTTAAGTATTGGAAAAAAATAAATAAAGATCCTCAAAAAAACCAAGTAGATTTTGTAGATTGGGTTGAGCTAATAAAATTTAAAGAAACTAGAAATTATGTTCAACGTGTCATGGAAAACTACAATGTCTATAGATATATGCTTGAAAAAAAACCTATCAAAATGTTAGATTTTTTTAAAGATAAACCTTTGTTTTAAGATATTGCTAATTGTAGTTAACACTGTCATTGAAAGGCATTATCAGTCTAAAGTTTTGATCATTAATTGAAATTATTTCTTCATCTGGAATTTGCCATGTGTTTAAAACAAACTTTTCTATATATTTAGTATCTTTCAAATAATCATAATTTTTATAGTCAAAAGATAGATCTGTAAAAAGAGTACTTTTATATACTTTTTCTATTATATCTTCTAAGTATTGGCAGGTGTTTTGACTAGAAATATTTAGCTCTTTTTCTTTGACACATTTAGATTTAACATCGCTTGGAACATAATAAGAAATTGGAAAATTCATTGATTTAATATCTAAAATACATTCTTTGTAACGGGAGATTTCATTAATTATTTGTGATGGGAATTCTATAAATAGATTAATCTTATCATTTTTAAGGTAGATATTTTTTAGAATATTCAATAATTTGTTACATTGTTCTTCATTTTTAACGCTCTTAACGTCTAGCCATAAAATATTATTTTTTTCTTTTTGGATCTTTATCAAGTCAGTAAGCTTTAAAGATGTAGTTTTTTCTTTAGAGTGTGTCACATCTAAATAATCATTTTCAATAATAACATCTATTTCCATGCAATTTAATATTGCGTTAAATCGAATAAATCTTGCGATGTTATTAGTTCTATGACTACAAATTTCTAATTCACTATTTTTTTTTGATAAATAATGCTTCATGTTAGAAAAAGTGGTGGCTCTATCGGTATTATCTATATAATTTTTATTCTCTTTAATTGGATAATTTAATTTTACAACTCCTAACTTGTTGAGTTGATTTCTAACAATGTGATAATCTTCAAAGCAATTACCATCACCAAATTTACATTTAGTAGCATGATTTAAATTTGAGTTTTCATCAAAGATTTTTATATCAAATATTTCTAAAATAAGACTTGGCAAATTACTTAATGACTCTCTATTTTTTTTTAATGCTCTTAAATTAATTTTATCAAATAATTCAGGGTACCTAAATTTTGCTTCATCATTAAAGTAAATCAAAAAAGGAACTGAAGACATTTCCCATATATATCTAGAAGAATCATGGGCACGACCAGTTAACGGGCTTTCTCCATGATCTGATGTATAAATAAATATAATAGGTTTATCTATCTTTGAAATCTCTTTTAAAGAAAAAACAATATTGTCTGAGATATAGCTCATGGCAGAATCGTAATTATCTAAAAATTCTTTTTGGTTATTTTTAAAACTTTTACCGAAGATAGCTTCATTATTATGGCTGGTGTAAAACTGATCTATATTTTTATGATATTTATTTGGAATATTTTTTTTATAATTTCCATGGCCAGCATAACTATGGAAAACATAAAAATTATTTTTTTGATAATCATTGTTAATTTCGTTAGTAAATTGGTTTAAGAACTCATGATCATAAGGTTTATCTTTATTGATATAATTTGCATTTCCTAAATTATATTTAGAGCTATAAAATTTCTTATTTGCATTTTTAAATATCAATGAAGAGGCAAGATTCCAGGATCCAGATTTTGCTTGAGTGCTATACAATGTGGTATTAATTGAAACATCGTTCAATACATCAACTAAAGGATACCTTGAATATTCAGATATTATTTTCACGCTATTTTTATCTTTTGTATTTGCTTTTATTGTTAAAGAGTCCAATAATGATGGTGATGTGTGGGTATGTGTGGAGTATATATTATCGTATATTATTAAAGAGTTTTTCTTACTAAACTTTTCAAGGTTTTTATTTGTGGGTCTAAAATAATCATAAAGACTCCAGTGTAATCTGGAGGTAGATTCACCAATATAAAAAACTACCGACAAATCATTGGGTTTTTTTAATTTAATATCTATTGCTTCAAGTTGATAGTTTATATTTTTGGATTGATTTTTTTTTTCAATAATCGATGAACTATACAGAGAAGAGGCTTTATAAAAATTTAAAGAAGTTGGAACCATTATTATTCCAATAATAATTAGATAGTTGATATGTAAAAAATTTAAAAAAAAAAATCTTTTAGATAAAATAAATATGGTAAAAATAAATACAATGTATGCAATAACTATCAAAATCCATAAAATAAAATGTTTTACTGACCAACCTGCAAAAAAGTTTAAAGTTTTTATATAGAAGTAAACCTCATTCAGAGCCAGTTTTTGAAATTCTGAAAAAGCATCGGACCCTAGATTTGGAATCAATTTTACTAATGGAAAAGTGGAAGAAAACAACGCTAACAAAAAAAAACTTAAATAAATCAATTTAGTTTTTCTAAAGAACACTCCAGTTAAAAAAATCTGGATTGAGCCAATTACAGGTAATAAGTAGAATGCATCAACTTGAGCAAGATGAATGGCTTTTTCGATTATTTGAATTATTTCTGTAATTGAATTTTGCATTTAAAAAAACATGTTTTTATGGCGGAAGCGGTGGGATTCGAACCCACGGTAGAGTTACCCCTACGGCAATTTAGCAAACTACTGGTTTAAGCCAACTCACCCACGCTTCCAAATTATTGATACATTTGATTGTATTGAATATTGGATATTAATAAAGTAATTATTCAAAAATCTATGAAAAAAAAATATTCCATATTTTCACTTATTAAAAACGCATTTTCATATCATCAGAATTGGGAGAAAGCTTGGAGGGATCCAACACCTAAAAAAGAATATGACGCCGTTATAATTGGTGGTGGTGGACACGGTCTTGCAACTGCTTATTACTTGGCAAAAAAACATAATATGAAAAATATTGCTGTAGTTGAAAAAGGATGGATTGGCGGCGGCAATACAGGAAGAAATACCACCATCATAAGATCAAATTATTTATGGGATGCAAGTGCAGGCCTTTATGATCATGCCTTAAAAATTTGGGAAGGTCTATCTCAGGAACTAAACTACAATGTAATGTTTAGCCAAAGAGGTGTTATGAATCTTGCTCATAATCTACAAGATGTAAGAGATTTAAAAAGAAGAACACATGCCAATAGATTAAATGGTATTGATGCCGTTTACCTTAGTACTAATGAAGTTAAAAAATTTTGTCCTATCATAAATACTTCACCTGATATTAGATACCCTGTTTTAGGTGGTACATTACAAAGAAGAGCTGGTACAGCGAGACACGATGCTGTTGCCTGGGGTTATGCTAGAGGTGCTGATGAGATGGGTGTAGATATAATTCAAAATTGTGAAGTAAAAGGAATAAAAAGAAATGGTGATAGCGTAGAGGGTATTGAAACTACAAAAGGTTTTATAAAAACCAAAAAAGTTGGAGTAGCTGCCGCTGGTCACTCGAGTGTTATTGCAAATATGGCTGGTCTTAAACTTCCTCTTGAAAGTAAACCTTTACAAGCTTTAGTTTCAGAGCCAGTTAAACCAATAATTGATACTGTTGTGATGTCAAATGCTGTACATGCTTATGTTAGTCAATCAGATAAAGGTGAACTAGTTATAGGTGCAGGCACTGATGATTATGTGTCATATTCACAAAAAGGAAGTTATCAAATTGTTGAAGGAACGCTTAATGCAATCTTAGAACTTTATCCAATATTTAGTAGAATGAGAATGTTAAGGCAATGGGGAGGAATTGTTGATATTTGTCCAGATGCTAGCCCAATATTAAGTAAGACTTCTATTAAAGGACTGTATTTTAATTGTGGTTGGGGAACAGGTGGATTTAAAGCAACGCCAGGCTCTGGAGATTTATTTGCCCATACAATAGCCAATGACGAACCTCATAAACTTAATGCTGCGTTTAATTTAAATAGATTTGTAAGTGGTGACCTTGTTGATGAACATGGTGCTGCAGCGGTTGCTCATTAATGTTTATTATAAATTGCCCATATTGTGGAGAACGTGATCAACAGGAATTTAAATCTGGGGGTGAAGCACATATAGAAAGGCCCAAACAACCTACAGAATTAAGTGATGATGAGTGGTCAGAGTTTTTATTCATGAGAAAAAATATTAAAGGTGTTCAATTTGAAAGATGGAACCATGCTCACGGATGTAGAAAATGGTTTAATATGGTTAGAGATACATCCAACGACGAAATTAAATTAATATATAAAATGGGTGAAAACCCCCCTTCAAATTAAGATGTCAACTAACTTAAGAGTAAGATCTAGTGAATTCATAGATGAAACCACAAGAGTTTCTTTCAAATTTAATGGAAAAACCTACCATGGATTTAAAGGCGATACACTTGCATCAGCCCTGCTTGCTAACGATATTCATTTAGTTGGAAGAAGTTTTAAATACCATAGACCAAGAGGGATAATGACAGCAGGTTCGGAAGAGCCAAATGCAATAGTTCAGGTAGGCACTGATAAAGCGATAACAGAACCAAATGTAAGGGCAACAGAAATTGAAATACACGAAGGTTTAGAGGCAACAAGTCAAAACTGTTGGCCTAGTGTTAACTTTGATATTGGTGGAATAAATAATTTTTTATCCCCCCTTTTGCCTGCTGGATTTTATTATAAAACATTTATGTGGCCAGCAAGTTTTTGGGAGAAATATGAATACGTTATAAGACACTCAGCTGGTCTCGGAAAATCACCAACAAAACCTGATACAGATATCTACGAACATAAATACATTCATTGTGATGTATTGGTTATTGGTGCTGGTATTTCTGGAATTATTGCAGCTAAAATTGCAGCACAAAATAATTTAAAAACTCTTTTATTAGATGAAAAATCTGAAATTGGTGGATCAACAATTTATCAAAATTCAAAAAATTTTAAAATAGATAATAAATCTTCTTCCAAATGGTTGATTAATGAAATTGATGAGTTAAAGAAATTGGATAATTTAGAAATTAAAACTAGAACAAGTGTTGCTGCTTATCATGGTTATAATTATCTATTAGCAAGGGAAAATTTAACTGATCATCTAGGTAAACATGAAAAACAAAACAAAATCAGACAAAGACTTTTAAAAATTAGAGCTAAAAAAGTAATTGTTGCAACTGGTTCTCTAGAAAGGCCTCTTGTTTTTGATAATAACGATAGACCCGGAATAATGCTTGCTTCTGCTATTAAGAAATATGCAGACTACTACGGAGTTGTATGTGGGAGAAAAAATATTTTCTTTACAAATAATGATACAGCTTACGAAAGTGCAATTTCACTATTTAATAAAGGAATTAATGTTGAGGCGATTATAGATATCAGGGAAAATTCTGATTCATCTATTGTTAAAGAAGCAGAAAATTTAGGTATAAAAATTTACTGGTCTCACACAGTTGTAGATACTCATGGTTATAAAAAATTAAAAAAAATTTCTATTATGGGGCTATCTAAAGATGGCCGGTCTTTTTCCAGTTTGAACAAAATTATTCTTGAGTGCGATTGCTTAGGTATGGCCGGAGGCTGGACACCTGCAGTTCATTTATTTACACAATCTGGTGGTAAATTAAAATTCAGAGAGGAGGATCAAGTGTTTGTTCCTAATAAATATCCCTCTAAACAAATAAGTATTGGATCTTGCAATGGTGACTTTGAGTTAGATAAAATAATAAAAAATTCTTTAAATTACGTTAAAGATTTTCTTGATATTAATAATAAAGACTTTGATAATTTACCTGTTGTTACTTCAAGAGAAACTAGTAAAAAAAATATTTGGCTACTTCCATCAGATAAAGCTATTGGTAAAACAAAGCCTTTTGTAGACTATCAAAATGATGCTACAGCCAACGATATTAAATTGGCTCTTAGAGAGGGATTTAGGTCTATAGAACACGTTAAAAGGTACACAACAACTGGTATGGGTACTGATCAAGGTAAACTTGGAAATATGCATGCTTTAGGAATAATTGCAGATACAACAGGTGTAAAAATGGGTGAAGTTGGGACAACAACATTTAGACCTCCTTATACACCTTTAACATTTGGAACCATTGTTGGAAGAAACGTTGGTGAATACTTTGATGCTTTCAGACGAACACCAATGAATGATTGGCATATTGATAATAAAGCAGAGTTTGAAAATGTTGGGCAATGGAAAAGAGCTTGGTATTACCCTCAAAATAATGAGACCATGCATGAAGCGGTACAGCGAGAAAGTTTAGCAACTAGAAAAAGTGTTGGGATATTGGATGCTTCTACTCTTGGTAAAATTGACATTCAGGGTAGTGATGCATCAGAATTTTTAAATAGAATTTATACAAATGCTTGGTCGAAACTAGGAATAGGTAAATGTAGATATGGATTAATGCTAAATGAGGATGGGATGGTATATGACGATGGTGTAACAACTAGATTGGGTGAAAATCACTATATCATGACGACCACAACAGGTGGTGCTGCAAATGTGATGGCTAAACTTGAAGACTATTTGCAAACAGAATGGCCTGAGTTAGATGTATATTTAACTTCTGTAACAGATCATTTTGCAACGGCAACTATAGGCGGACCTAATAGTAAAAAAATATTAAATAAATTAATTCCAGATTTAGATTTATCAGATGAAAATTTTCCCCACATGTCATTTAAAGAAGCTCAAATTGGTCAAATTAAATGCAGAATTATGCGTATTAGTTTTACGGGTGAACTTAGTTATGAAATTAATATACAAGCAAATTTTGGAAGATCACTTTGGGAACAATGTATTGAAGCAGGAAAAGAATTTAACATAACTCCTTATGGAACTGAAACAATGCACTTATTAAGAGCAGAAAAAGGTTTTATAATTGTTGGTCAAGATACAGACGGAACTATGACGCCAGTGGATCTTCAAATGGATTGGATAGTTAGTAAAAAGAAATATGATTTTATTGGAAAAAGATCTCTTTATAGATCAGATACAATGAAAGAGGATCGAAAACAATTAGTTGGATTAATAACAGATAATCCAAAAGAGGTATTAGAAGAGGGAGCCCAGATAGTTTCTGAATTAAATCAAAGTCCTGTTGAAATGCTTGGTCATGTTACATCAAGCTATTATAGCCCAAACTTAAATAGATCTATTGCTCTTGCAGTTGTAAGGGGTGGAAAAAATATGATTGGTAAAAAATTATTTGTGCCTATGGAAGGTAGATCAATTAATATAACAGTTGTTGATCCAGTTTTTTTGGACAAGGAGAATAAAAGATTAAATGCTTAATTATAATTCATCATTAAAAGAAGATAAAAATTACCAAGGTTTAACTGTAAGAGAAATTTCTCCAATTATGAAATTAAATTTAAGAGGAAAAAGTAGAGATTTTTTAACTACAATCGGTAAAAATATTAACATGATTTTGCCAATGGAAGCTAACACCTCAGCATCTAGTGATAACTATACATCTATGTGGCTTTCACCTGATGAATGGATGATATTTTCAAATAAAGTAGTTGATATGGAAAATAACAATTATGATATTGAAGAATTATTATTTAATAAAATTTCTAAAACTAATTTAGGTTCTGTTACAGATATTAGCGATCAATTTGTAATGATTAATCTAAATGGTGAAAAAATATTTGATTTATTTAGTAGAGGCAGCCCTTTTGATTTTAATCATTTTAGATTAAAAAAAGGTTCAGTAACACAAACTTTACTGGCCCAAATTGATGTAATAATGCATCACGAAGAAGCTAATTCTGTTAATTTGTTTGTTAGAAGGTCTTTTTCTCAACATTTGATCTCATGGATTAATGATAGTGCGTCAAGGTTATAAGGGCATTTAAACGTCATTTAGATATAAGTTTTTAAAACAAACTTAAAAAGGGTACTATTGCAAAATGAAAAAATTTATACTTATTACATTACTAATATTATTGCCATTTTCAGCTCATGCTGAATCTAATTTGAATAAAATTTTAGCAGCAGGAGAATTAAAAGTTGGAACTACAGGTGATTGGGATCCAATGACAATGAAAGATCCTGCAACCAATAAATACGTAGGATTTGATATTGATGTAATGAGAGAATTAGCTAAAGACATGGGTGTAAAAGTTACCTTCGTACCAACTGAGTGGAAAACAATTGTTGCAGGTATTACTTCTGGAAGATACGATATTTCAACAAGTGTAACAAAAACTCCTAAAAGAGCTGAAGTGGCTGGATTTACTGACACTTATTATAAATACGGGACTGTTCCAGTTGTACTTAAAAAGAATTTAAAAAAATATTCAACATGGGAATCTTTAAATAATAAAAAGGTTACAATTGCGACTACTCTAGGAACTTCACAAGAAGAAAAGGCAAAAGAATTTTTTCCAAAATCAAAACTACAATCTGTTGAAGCTCCTGCAAGAGATTTTCAAGAAGTTCTTGCTGGAAGAGCTGATGGAAATATAACCAGCTCAACTGAAGCAAATAAATTAGTAATTAAGTATCCTCAATTAGCTATTGTTCCTGATGGAGAAAGAAATCCGGCTTTCTTAGCTATGATGGTGGGTAAAAATGATAAAATTTGGAATGATTATGTTAACGATTGGATTAAAACTAAAAAAACCTCTGGTTTTTTCAAAAGTCTGTTAACAAAATATAATTTAAAAAGTCTATAATCGATTAGATATTATTTTTTAATTCTCTATAAGTTTAAAAGTGAGAAATATATTTTTTTTACTTTTAATTTTACCGCTTACATCATGCGGTGGCCAAGAACTTGGTTGGTTTGTTGTATCCCCCAATAATATTGAGGGATTAACTAACTTAAAATTTTTGTTGAGTGGTTTAACTACAACTATCTTTATTTCAGTCATATCTATAATTATTTCAATGATATTAGGTTTTGTTATTGCAGTACCCTCTTTGGCAAAAAGTAAGTTTTTAACTTATATCAATATAAGTTATGTTGAAATCGTAAGGGCTATACCATTATTAGTTTTAATCTTATGGATTTATTATGGTTTACCTATAATGACGGGTATCAGCTTTAGTCCATTCGTATCTGGAATAATCGCTTTAGCAATAAGTGAAAGCGCTTTTCAAGCTGAAATTTTTAGAGCGGGAATTAACTCAATTAAGAAAGCGCAATGGGAAGCTGGAAGCTCATTAGGTTTAAATTTTTTTAAAAGATTAAGATTAGTAATTCTTCCACAAGCAATAAAAAATATCTTACCAGCTTTAGGTAATCAGTTTGTTTATGTATTAAAAATGTCTTCACTAGTTTCAATTATTGGAATTGGTGATTTAACGAGAAAAGCTAATGAATTAGTGGTTTCAACTTATAGACCTTTAGAAATCTATACTTTCTTAATACTTGAGTACTTAATTTTGATATTGATTGTTTCTTTCTTTGTAAGAAAATTAGAAAATAAGTTAAAACAAGACTCTAATAATTAATTGTTTCTTCTAAAATCCCAAGGATAGACAAATTCCATAGACCACATCCCTAATTTATTTAATCGCGCATAATCCTCATCTTTAATAAATTTTTTAGAATATTTTCTATAAGCAAAAGCATAGCCGCTTCTAACTAGATAACTTGACAAACTTTCATCATTTACAAAGCACTCTGCTAAAGTTCTTTTATACCTATCTTTTTCTTCGCTAATACATTTAACTTTATTATCACCAACTTTTTCAACTAAGATTTCTTTAGCGGTTACTCCACATGGTTCAGTAAGTCCTTCTTTAACACAAGTTTGTTTTAATTCTGGTGTATCAATACCAGTAAATCTAATCTTCTCACCATTAAGATGAATGGTATCACCATCAACAACTCTAAGCTCTTGTGATTTTATTTGATTAAAATTTAAGAAAAATATTAGTGAAGAAATACTAATAACTAAAATGACTTTTTTTTTGTTTGAAAACATTATTTAAAAAGTAACCAATAAATATGATTACTACAATACCTATAAACCAATTGGTTGCCATTATAGTGTAAAATATATCTGAGTAATCTCCACCTCTAATATTAATTACATACCAAAGAGACAGAAAAGGTAATGCTGACAATCTTAAAACACTTAAATAAAGACTGTAAATTGGTTTCTTAAGTGCTTGAAATACAGCTGTAGTAATAAAGAAAACTGGATAAACAGGTGCAATTAATGCTGCAACTTTTAAGTATATAGTCCCATGATATATGGCTTCCTGATTATCTGTAAATTGAGACACAAAAAATTCTGCACCAAAAAATAATATCAAACCTGCAACAGCCATAAATGAAGATCCAAAAAATAAAGCCTTAGTATAAAGTTCTCTTATACGATCATAATTTTTAGCACCAAAATTTTGTCCACCAATAGAAAGTACTGCAGTATTTAATCCAATAACAGGTAACAAAAAAACTTGCTCTACTCTTAATGCTGCTCCATAACCAGCTGTAGCAAGATCACCAAATTGACCAATAAAATATAAAATATTAAAAATACCCACACCAATAAATAGCATACTAAACATTATGGGTATTGCTTGTGTGAACAACTCTTTTAATAATATCAATTTAGGAATAAAGCATTTAATGGATAAATATTTTTTCAATTTACATGAGTTAATTTTATAAGCTAAATAAAATGTACCAACTGATTGAGCAATTACAGTTGCTATGGCAAGACCACCGATTCCAAAAGCTGGAACAATTCCATACCCCCAAATAAATAATGGATTTAAAAATATGTTTAAAAAGAAACTAAATATTAAGACATTTCTATAACTCTTAGTGTCTCCTTGTGCATTCAAGGCTCCATTTAAAGAGATTTGAATCATTACAATGAAAGTGCCGTAAAAAATTATATCCAAATATTCTCTTGTTAAAGCTATACCAACCGCATCAGAACCCAGCACTGTTAAAAGAAAATCAGATGCATTTAATCCAAACAAGGTGACAACAATAGAGGTAATCAGTGCAAATATTAAAGATTGTGCGATAAATAATGAAGCTTTATTATCTTTTTTTGCACCTAATAAATTACCAATACATGAATTGGTTGCAGCACCAATACCAACACCAACAGCAATTATTACAAAATATATAGGAAATGATTTTGCAATTGCACCAATAGCTTCAGCAGAAATTCTCCCAGCGAACCAAGTATCAACTAGATTATAAAATGTTTGAAATAACGAACCAACGCTAGCAGGTATGGTTACTCTTCTTAGTAGTTTCCAAATTGGATCTTTGGTTAAATTTATAGCTTTTGACAATTTTTTTTCCTATTTAAATTCTTTTTGGAATATATGCTTTGATCCACTCTTTTTAGCAAGGGTTATCTGTTTCTGTCTCATACGGAACCTACCCTTTTGAATTTGTGTTAAATCATCATGGCAATTAATGCATGAAACACCTTCTTCGTATTTTTTAGATTTCTTACCTTTAGGTGAAACAGGCTTTCTGCAACCACTGCACATTGAATGTGTACCGGTTATCAACCCGTGCTTAACACTGACTCTGTTATCAAAAACAAAGCATTCGCCACTCCATAAACTCTCATTTTTTTTAACATTCTTTAAATAGTTAAGAATTCCACCTTTTAACTGAAAAACATTTTTAAAACCTTTTTTCTCCAAAAAAACAGAAGCTTTTTCACATCTAATTCCACCAGTACAAAACATTGCGATGGGTTTTTTCTTATCTAGTTTATTTAAATATTTTGGAAATTCTCTAAAATTAACAACATCAGGGTTAACTGATTTTTTAAAAGTACCAACTTCGTATTCAAATGGTTTTCTCGAGTCTAGTACTAATGTTTCTTTATTTGAAATAAGTTTATTCCATTTTTTGGGATCTATGTGGTTATCTTTTTTATTTTTTGAAGATAAAGTAAGCCCCATTGGAACTACTTCATTTTTTATTTTAATTTTAACTTTGTGAAAAGGCTGAAATTTACTTTTAGAAGAATTTTTGCTATCAAACTTTTTAAAATCTAATATTTTTTTAATCTTGCTAATTGCTAATTTTAAATCAGCGGCTTTTCCAGATATTGTTGCATTAACTCCTTCTTTAGCAATAATAACAGTTCCTCTAATATTTTTTTTAACTAAAAAATCATGAAGTAAAATCTTATTATTCTTTAATGAGGTAAGTTTTTTAAATTTATAAAAACCAAATACTTCAAACATTATAAAACTCTGCAAACAGTCATGCCATCACCTAAAGGTACTATAATTTGTTCTACCCTTTTATCTTGAGCAACATAAGTATTAAATTCCCTGATATTCAATGTAAATTTATCAACGTTATTATCATCAGCAACTTCTCCATGCCACAAAACATTGTCAATAATAATCAATCCACCTTTATCCAATAGGTTTAAAGATCTTTCGTAATACTCTTTATAATTCATTTTATCAGCATCAATGAAAACCATATCAAATTTACTATTCTTTAATTCATCTAAACTATCTAATGCAGGCTTAATTATTGTCTGAATTTTATTATCCAAATTAGCTTTTTTAAAAAAGTCTATTGCAACTTTGCTAGTCTCTTCATTTTTATCTAGTGCTATAAGTTTACCATCATCAGGTAAAGCTAGTGCTATTGATAAAGCACTTAAACCAGTAAAGGTTCCAATCTCAAGCACATATTTAATATTAGATGTTTTAATGATTAAATGAAGAAAGTGACATTGGGATGGCGCTATTTGCATTCTTTTTTCATTTCCCAGTGTATTATTATAATCTATTATTTCTTGCTGAACTGGATTTAACTTTAAACTAAAATTATCTATATATTTTTGAAGGCTTTCAGTGATTTCTAGGTTTTTACCCATGGCTTTTTATCTGTTAATTCTAAAATAAATTCAACAAATTAATTAAAATTTGCTACTTAAAGAAATATTTGCACCAACACTTTTTGTATATTGATTTGTGTTCTTTGCATCTAACGAAAATGAAATACTACTTTTTTCAGAAAACTTTTTTTCATATCCCATATTAGCTAATAGAGATATTTCATTAGTTAAATCATTATGTTGTTTGTATGTAGCACTTGTTCCATTTATTGAATAATCTTGTTTTTTATCACCAATCATATTTCTCATGTCTAATGTCCAACCTAAGAACAGTTTACTGTCTTCATTTTTAATTAAATTATAATCATCTGAAAAAAAGATTGAAACATTACCAATGTGCCTATCTTCCCATGAAAAATATTGGGTTTCATCATAACTTGGTGTTATTGAATAACTGACTGCTAACCCTAAATCAGGTATTGCAGATGAATTGTTTTTTTTTATTCCAGTGTGAATTTCGTAAGTTTCATAATCACTTTCTATTTTTAATTTACCAGAGGTTGTTGTGTTGGTTAAAATGGTTCTTTCACCATCTTTTAATGTAACTCCTCCTAAAATAAATAAATCTAAATTTAGATAGGGATTATTTTTTTGTGGTAAATAAACTCCTGCACTAATATTTTGATAATCTATTTTATGATTTTTAACAAAGTTTTGGCTTCCACCTTCAAACACAATTACAAAATTTGCATTTTCAATCTGATTAATTAAATTTACTCCATAATTTGTTAAATCATATCCAAGAGCTAAATTGCTTGTATGTGCATTTCTTTTTAAATTAGATATATATGTTTCACCCCACGATTCTTTATCTTCAGTTTTATCAAATCTATTAAAAAAATTTCTTAAATTTATAGATTTATAACTTAATGATTCATCTAAAGTTTCACTTGCTCCTTGTCCAACTGATCCTGCTGATCCTTTTACAACTTGGTTACCATCTAAATCTTGTAATGTAAAATCACCAGCAGTTTTATAATAATAAGTCTGACCTACTCCATGTTGAAATTTTAAAGTGTTTCCTGTTGTGGATCCAGCATCAATAGTTCCAACCAAAATACTTTTATCTTTAAGAATAATTGTATTATCATTTCCTACTATACGAATTGAGTTATTGCTTGAACTATTTTTATTTTCAATTTTTCCACTGTTTGTCAGTGTAGAACCACCGTCTAATTTAATAGCTTCGTTGGTATTAGAGTTATAAATATGACCTGAAGAATTATTGGTAACTATTGCGGTAGAAGTTGAAAAAAAGTTTATTGCTCTTTCGTCATCACTGTAAATAGTTCCATTGTTTGTAATAGTACTTCCAGTAGCTGCTTCACCAGAAATTGAATCACCTGTTCCAGATCTTATTATCCCACCCAAATTGTTTGTAATTATAGAATCTGCAGTGTCTTTTAAATTTATTGCCTTTGCGCCGGCGGCCCTAATTGTTCCTGAATTTGTAACAGTTAAGTCGTCAGAATCATCACCTTGAACAGCATTATGTAAGCTTAAAATTGATCCTCCAGAATTTACAATTACAGAAACGTCGTTTTTTTCATTTATGTCAGCTCTATTTTGAGTAGTTAGATTTCCTAAGGTAATTCCAGAATTGATTGTAAGTGTATCAGAGTTACTTGCTATTGTGACTTGGGCTGTTTGAGATGAGCTTGGAACATTATCTACTGCAAAAGTTTTATTAATTTTTGAAAAAATTAAAAATATAAAAAGAAGGAATAATGGTAATTTGCTCATTTATTTTGGGAATCTCTTTATTTAATTTTTAAAATTTAACGAATATTGAAGTTTATTATTTTTTTTCTATATATAAAGGGTGGCATGACCAATCTGGGTCAAAATCTTTATCTATAATATTAGAGTTTCTTCTTTAATATCTCGTTTATTAATTGAGGGTTAGCCTTACCACTTGAAGCTTTCATAGCTTGTCCAACAAAGAAACCAAACAGCTTTTCTTTACCCTGCTTATATTCAATAGCTTTTTCCCTGTTATCATTGATTATTTTATCAATTAGAGCCTCCAATGCTTTAGGGTCACTCTGTTGTTTTAATCCCTTTTCTTCAACAATTTTTTGTGGATCTTGATCTCCATCCATCATTAACTCAAATATCGTTTTAGCTATTTTTCCTGAAATTGTTCCATTCTTAATTAAATTGATTAGTTTTGCTAAATTTTTTGCACTTATTGGGCTTTGTGATATTTCTAAATTTTTATTATTTAAAACTGCAAACAATTCACCTGTAATCCAGTTGACTGCTAACTTAATATCTAAGTTCTTACCCATCTTTGCAACCACCTCTTCAAAGTATTTTGCTGTGTCAATGTCGGACACTAATATTGTTGCCTCATAAGGAGAGACTTTAAATTGATCAATAAATCTTTTTTTCTTATCATCAGGTAGTTCTGGAATATCTGTTTTAAGTTTTTCAATAAACTCATCTGTTACTTCTAATGGCAATAAATCTGGATCTGGAAAATATCTATAATCATGAGCATCTTCTTTTGATCTCATAGATCTTGTTTCATTTTTTTTAGTATCAAACAATCTTGTTTCTTGGTCAATTGTTTTACCCTCTTCAATTAAATCAACCTGTCTATTAGCTTCATAATCAATAGCCATTTGCATAAATTTAATTGAGTTCACATTTTTAATTTCACAACGTGTTCCAAGTACATCCGAACCCTTAATACGAACAGAAATATTAACATCTGCTCTTAATGAGCCCTCCTGCATATTTCCATCACATGTCCCTAAATATCTCATAATTGATCGTAGTTTTTTCACATAAGCACTTACCTCATCAGGAGTTCTCATGTCAGGTTTACTAACAATTTCCATTAATGCTACGCCAGATCTATTTAAATCAACTAATGTGTTTTGTGGATCCATATCATGAATACTTTTTCCAGCATCTTGTTCTAAATGTAATCTTTCTATACCAACTTCTTTAGGGCCGTTTTCCATATCAAGTGTGACAGTACCCTCACCTACTATTGGAAACTTAAATTGTGAAATTTGGTATCCTTGAGGAAGATCTGCGTAAAAATAATTCTTTCTATCAAATACTGATCTCTTATTGATTTGAGCTCGTAACCCAATTCCTGTTTTAATTGCTTGTTTCACGCAATACTCATTGATAACAGGTAACATCCCTGGAAATGCAGCATCCACTAAACTTACTTGAGTGTTAGGTTCTGCACCAAATTTTGTTGAGGCAGATGAAAATAGCTTTGAATCCGAAGTGACTTGAGCATGAACTTCAAGTCCAATGACAACCTCATAAATATTGTCATATCTTTCAATCAAATATTCTGAACTATCTTTTGACACTACTTAATCCACCAGTCTGTAATTTTATTTTTAAATTGAATTTTTTCTTCCATTGCATAAGCAATGTTTAAAATATTTTGCTCATCAAAAGCTTTACCAATAATTTGTAGACCTAATGGGTAACCTTTAGCATCCACTCCTGCTGGTATAGAGATGGCTGGCAATCCAGCTAAATTAACTGTAACAGTAAATATATCGTTTAAATACATTGAAACTGGATCATTAGTTTTTTCACCAATTTTAAATGCAGCACTTGGTGTTGATGGGGTTAAAATTGCATCGACTTTTTTATAAGCTTCATCAAAATCATTTTTAATTAATTTTCTAACTTTTTGAGCCTTTAAATAATAAGCATCATAATAACCTGATGATAAGACATATGTACCAATCATTATTCGTCTTTGAACTTCTTCACCAAAACCTTCTGATCTAGTTTTTTCGTACATATCAATTAAGTTTTCACCCTTTGATCTAAAGCCGTATTTAACACCATCATATCTTGCTAAATTTGACGAGGCTTCAGCTGGTGCTACTATATAATAAGCAGGTAAAGCATAATTAGTATGAGGCAATGAAATTTCAACAATTTCTGCACCACAATCTTTTGCATACTCTATCCCTTTTATCCAAAGGTCTTCAACTTCTTTTGGCATTCCATCAACTCTATATTCTTTAGGAATTCCAATTTTTTTTCCTTTAATGTTATTTGTTAATTCTTTGCTGTATGTGTTTCTTTTAAAATCAATTGATGTTGAATCTTTCTCATCATATGTACTGATAATTTCTTGAAGAAGAGCACAATCTTTTACATTTTTAGACATTGGGCCTGCTTGATCTAATGACGATGCAAAAGCAACAATACCATATCTTGAACAGCTACCATAAGTCGGCTTTAAACCTACTGTACCTGTAAATGAAGCAGGTTGTCTTATAGATCCACCAGTATCCGTTCCTATTGTAATGGGTGTTAAATTGGCCGCTAGAGCTGATGCTGATCCTCCTGAAGATCCACCTGGAACTAAATCTTTATCTATTGGACTTTGAACATTTCCAAAAAAACTTGTTTCATTAGATGAGCCCATTGCAAATTCATCACAGTTTAATTTTCCAAGTAAAATTGCTCCTTCATTCCAAATATTTTGAGTAACAGTAGACTCGTAGGGTGGAATAAAATTATTTAAAATTTTACTACCTGCTGTAGTTTTTACTCCATTGGTACAAAATAAATCTTTAACAGCCATTGGAACACCAGGAAGTTTTAAATCAAAGTTTGGTTTTTGGTCAAAAATTTTTGCCTTCTTTATAGCATTAGTAAAATCTTCTGTAATATAAGCATTTAAATCTCTAGATTTTTCCCCTCTATCAATAAAAGCTTTAGTAGTTTCTTCTGATGAAATTTTTTTATCTTTAATATTTTTAACTAAATTAGTTAAAGTGAGTGAAGTAATATCTGACATTATTCAACCACTCTTGGTACAACAAAAAAATCTTCATTTTCATCTGGAGAATTTTTTAAAACTTGTTCTTTAATATTTCCACTTTTAACCTCATCCACTCTTAATTTTAATGTTGTCTCTGCAACAGAGGTTAAAGGTTTAACGTTATCAGTGTCAAGTTCATTCAATTTTTCAATAAAATCAAATATAGAGTTCATATCTCCAGCTAATTTTTTAGCTTTTTCATCATCAACTGAAATTCTTGATAGTTTAGAAATATGCTTTATTGTTTTAAGATTAATGCTCATATGGTATTTAAATACGTTGCAAACTATCACTTAAGTTTAAAATATACAATATGATCACTCTCGAAGATTTTAAAAAAAAACACTCTGAAACATGTAGATTAATTGGATTGGATCTTGGCTCTAAAAGAATTGGAGTTTCTATCTGTGATGAGAGGCAATCGGTAGCAACACCCTTTAAGACAATTAATAAAACAAATACAAATGAATTAATTACTGAGTTAAAGGAAATAATTAATGAATATAACATTAAGGGATTAATTATTGGAAATCCCATCAATATGGATGGCTCACTGGGTAGATCTGCTCAATCTGTAAATGATGTAGCTAACAATATAGACCGGGCAGTTGATGTTGATGTTTGTCTTTGGGATGAACGATTATCTACAGTTGGAGCTTTTAATCTTTCTAGTCAGCTAGATGTAAACGTCAGTAAAAGAGAAAAAAATATTGATCAAAATGCAGCGGCATTCATACTCCAAGGAGCGATTGATTTTTTAAATAATTAATACTTGCCAATAAGACGCTTTATAGTTATAGAGTTAATTTTAATGGCAATTAAAACAAACAAAGCTATTAAGATTTCCCAAAAACACTTATTAGGTATTCAAGATTTATCGATTAACGATGTTAATTTAATTTTAGATGAGTCTAAAACGTTTATTAAACTTAATCAAAGTAAGAATAAAAGATTAAACATTTTAAACGGAAAAACTCAGATTAATCTATTCTTTGAACCATCAACTAGAACTCAAAGCTCATTTGAATTAGCGGGAAAAAGATTAGGAGCAGATGTGATGTCCATGAACATGGGAAACTCTGCAATCAAAAAAGGTGAAACTTTAATTGATACCGCAATGACTTTAAATGCAATGCATCCAGATATAATCGTTATAAGACATCAAGACTCTGGTGCCTGCAACCTGTTATCACAAAAAGTTAATTGTGCAGTTCTAAATGCAGGTGATGGTAGAAGAGAACATCCTACTCAAGCACTATTAGATGCTCTAACTATTATAAACAGAAAGAATAAAATTGAAGGTCTTAAAGTGGCAATTTGCGGTGATATACTGCACTCAAGGGTGGCAAGGTCAAATATTTACTTACTCAATATGCTTGGTGCTGAAGTAAATATTGTTGCACCAACAAATCTAATGCCAAAAGAAATAGAAAAATTTGGAGTAAATACTTTCACTGATATGAACAAAGGACTTAAAGATTGTGACATAGTAATGATGCTAAGATTACAAAATGAAAGAATGACAGGTTCATTTCTTTCCTCTAACAGAGAATACTATGAATATTATGGTTTAACACCTGATAAACTCGATCACGCAAAACCAGATGCAATAATAATGCATCCTGGTCCCATGAATAGAGGAATTGAAATTGATACAAAATTAGCTGATGATATTAATAAAAGTGTAATTAAAGAACAAGTGGAACTGGGTGTGGCCGTCAGAATGGCGTGCTTAAAAATATTTTGTGATTAAATGAAAAAACAATTTTTTATAAATGCTAACATAATTGATCCTCACAATTCATTAAATGAAAATGGAGGTTTAATTATTGGTGAAGATGGTAAAATTGAAGCTATAGGTAAAAAAGTAAACACTAACAACTTACCAACTAGAGAAAAGGCTATTGATCTTAAGGGTAAATATATTTTTCCAGGATTAGTGGATATGAGGGTATTTGTTGGTGAGCCAGGTTACGAATATAAAGAAAATTTTAGGACTTTAAGTAATGCTGCATTGTCAGGAGGTGTTACTTCTGTAGTTACAATGCCTAATACAGATCCAATTATAGATAATGTTTCAATTGTAGATTTTTTAAAAAGAAGAGGAAGAGATAAGTCTAAAATAAATATTTTTCCCTGTGCTTCACTTACTAAAAATATTGAAGGCACTAATATGACTGAGTTTGGTTTATTAGCGAATAAAGGAATTGTTGGATTTACTGATGGACTAAAAACTATTCAGAACACAAGTTTAATGACTAAAATAATGAATTCAGCAAAAGATTTAGAGTGTTTAATAATGCAACATGCAGAAGATTATCACCTTTCTAAGAATGGAATGATTAATTCAGGAATAATAGCTACTAAACTTGGATTATCTGGAATACCAGATGTTGCTGAAAGAATTATAATAGAGAGAGACCTAACTTTACTTGAAAAAATTAAGTGTAGATATCATATATCGCAACTTTCTTCAGCTAATTCTGTTGAAGTTATTAAACAAAGAAAAAATAATGTAAAATTTTCTTGTGGAGTTTCAATAAACAATCTTTCTTTAAATGAAAATGACATTGGAGATTTTAGAACTTTTTTAAAACTGTCTCCTCCTCTGCGAAAAGAAGAAGATAGAGAGGCACTAGTTCAGGGATTAAAAGATAAGACAATTGATGTTATTGTATCTGATCATAAACCTGAAGATGAAGAGTCTAAAAGATTAACTTTCTCTCAAGCAGCAACTGGTGCTTCGGGTATAGAAACTTTACTGTCTTTAAGTTTAGAATTATATCACAATGGATCAGTAAAACTTGAAACTATAATTCAAGCATTAACCTCGAACCCTGCTAAAATTTTAAAAATTGACAAAGGGAACCTATCAATAGGTAATAATGCTGATTTTTGTATAGTTGATTTAAATAAACCTTGGATTGTTAAAAAAGAAAACTTGGTATCAAAATCTAAAAATACGTCAATTGAAGATAAAAAACTTCAAGGTAAAGTAACTAATACCTTTGTAAAAGGTAAGGAATTATTTAAAATATAATGATGGAGTATCTAGTGGCTGGTATGATTTCATACTTAATGGGATCTATACCATTCGGTTTTGTCTTAACTAAAGTCTTTCTAAAAAAAGACATCAGAGAAATAGGCTCAGGTAATATTGGTGCTACAAATGCCTTAAGGACTGGAAGTAAACTAATTGGTTACACAACTTTGATTTTAGACATAGCAAAAGCCATAATACCAGTCATTTATATTAAGATAAATTTTCCAGAGCTAATATATATTGCTTCATTGTGTGCTTTTTTGGGACACGTATTTCCAATATGGCTTAAATTTAAGGGTGGCAAAGGAGTTGCTACATATGTTGGGATACTATTTTCTATAAATATCTTATTAGGAGTTATTTTTGTTGCAAGTTGGGGGGTAGTTTTTTTAGTATTTAAATATTCTTCTCTATCATCAATTATTGGGGCTTTATCAATTCCTGTTTATCTTCTCGTAACCAACGAAACAAATAATATTGTTTTTTTTACAATAATGTTTGTTTTAATCTTCTTTACACATAGAGAAAATGTCAAACGACTAAAAAACAAAGAAGAAAGTAAAACTAAAATTTATTAATTTGACTATCAGACTCTTTTGGGTAGTTTGTTAAATTATGAATCTAGTCATAGTTGAAAGTCCAGCTAAAGCTAAAACGATAAATAAATATTTGGGTGACAACTATATAGTTTTAGCAAGTTATGGTCATATACGAGATTTACCATCTAGAAATGGTTCTGTTGATCCTGATCAAAATTTCAAAATGGAATGGGAAGTTGATAGTTTTTCAAAGAAATACTTAAAAGAAATTACTGATGCTGCTAAAGAATCTTCTAAAATTATTCTAGCTACCGATCCTGACCGCGAGGGTGAAGCTATAGCGTGGCATATAAAAGAATATCTAAATGAAAAAAAACTTTTAAAAGATAAAGAAGTTGAAAGAGTTGTATTTAATGAAATAACAAAGAAAGCAGTAACTTATGGAATTGAAAACCCAAGACAAATTGAACAATTGTTAGTTGATGCTTATATGGCCAGAAGAGCTCTGGATTATTTAGTTGGATTTAATATCTCGCCAATACTGTGGACAAAATTGCCAGGATCAAAATCAGCAGGACGAGTGCAATCTGTGGCTTTAAAACTAGTAACAGAGCGAGAACATCAAATTGAATCTTTTGACCCTGAAGAATTTTGGACCTTAAGTATTAATTTTAAAGATGAGTACAAAAATTTAATTACTGCAAGTATATCTCAACTTAACGATGAAAAGGTAGAAAAATTTTCTTTTAGAAATAAAGCTGATATAGATAAAGCAATTACAAATTTTAAAGACAAAAAATTTAATATAAGTGATATTTCCTCTAAAATAGTAAGTAGAAACCCTTCTGGGCCATTTACAACATCTACCCTACAGCAAGTGGCATCAAGTAGGTTGGGATTTGGTGCTTCTAGGACAATGCAAATTGCTCAAAAATTGTATCAAGGCATTGAAATAGACGGTGAAACAATAGGCTTAATAACCTACATGAGAACAGATGGCACAAATCTATCAGCTGATGCAATTTCAGATTTTAGAAATTTTATAACAAGTCAGTACGGTAAAGAGTATCTACCTCAAAACCCTTTAAATTATTCTGGAAAAAAAGCTAAAAATGCTCAAGAAGCTCATGAAGCAATAAGACCTTCCGATATTAGTAGATCACCAGATTTTGTTAAAAAATATTTAAGTGTTGATCAACAAAAATTATACAATTTAATTTGGAGCAGAGCTTTATCTTCACAAATGGAGACTGCTAAGTTTGATCGAAATACAATAACAATTACCTCTGAAGATAATAGAACAATCTGTAAAACTAGTGGATCTGTATTAAAATTTGATGGATTTTTAAAAGTTTTTCCAAACCCTAACAAAGATGATGATGAGGCAATATTGCCTGAAATGTCTAAAGGGCCAATTAATATTGAGTCATTAATAGATGAGCAGCATTTTACACAACCACCACCAAGATACTCTGAGGCAAGTCTTGTAAAAAAATTAGAAGAACTTGGAATAGGTCGACCCTCAACATATGCTAGTATAATTTCAACAATTTCTAACCGTGGATATGCTGAAATTTTAAATAAAAGATTTTTTCCGACAGATCGGGGAAAACTAATTTCTGCATTTTTAGAAAAATTATTTTCTAAATATGTGGATTATAATTTTACAGCTGGGTTGGAAGATCAATTAGATGACATTACAACTGGTAAAGAAAGTTGGATTAAAGTTTTAGAAATGTTTTGGAAAGATTTCAACAATAATGTTTCTGAAGTTAAGAAAAAAAGAACTAGGGAAGTTTTAGATTTATTAAATGATAGTTTAGGTACATTAATTTTTGATAAAGACACAGATGGTAATGTGGTAAGAAAATGCATTTTATGTGAAACAGGGTCTCTAAGTTTAAAAAATAGTTTTAGAGGAGGTGCTTTTATCGGTTGTTCAAATTATCCTGAGTGTAAATTTACTAGACCATTATCTAAAGCAAAAGCTGCAGCACAATCTCAATTAGCAGAACCTAAATTTATTGGCAAACATGAAAATGGAAATGATATATTCTTAAAAAATGGGAGATTTGGTCCCTATCTTCAATATGAAAAAATATTAGAATCAGTGACAGAAGAAAAAGAGGCAAAGAAAAAAAAGAAAAATAAAAAAGTTAAACCAGACGTTAATGAGCTTTTAAAAAATGTTTCTATACCAAAGGGTTTAGAGCTAGAAAGTATTGATTTAGAAAAGGCTCAATTTTTGTGCTCATTACCAAAGTTACTAGGGATTAATCCTGAGAATCAAAAAGAAATTAATCTAAATACTGGAAGATTTGGTCCTTATTTAAAATGTGAGAATAAATCAGCAAGAATAGAAAATATAGAAGAAATATTTTCTATAGGCCTAAATAGAGCTATAACTTTAATTGCTGAAGCTAAACCTGGTAGAATGTCCGCATCAATTATAAAGGATTTAGGTGAACATCCAGAGGACAAAAAACCAGTAAGAGTTATGAAAGGACAGTATGGACCATATATAAAGTACAAATCTCTTAATGCAACAATTCCTGAAGAAAAAGACCCTATAGAACTAACTATGGAAGAGGCATTAATATTAATTGAGAAAAGGAAAGAATACGATAAAACTAAAAAAACTAAAAAAACTAAAAAAACTAAAAAAACTAAAAAAGCTAAAAAACTAAATAAAAAATTATGAAAAAAATATTAATCTCAATTATTTTTATATCTACATTAACTTTAAATTCTAATGCAGCTGAATTAAAAGATTGCTCTGTATACAGTAAGTTTAATCCTAAGTATTTAGCTTGCAAAACATCTAATATGGCAAAAAACACAATGAAATATCAAAGTGAGCAGTGGTCAGGCAAAAATGAAAGTGAAGACAAAAAAAAGGATTAATAATGAGTTTTGAAGATAAAATTAAAGAATTAAATATTAAACTTCCAGAAGCAAAAGCACCAGCGGGAAACTATGTTGCTACAAAAATATCTGGTAAGTTGCTGTACATATCTGGTCAAATTTCTATCGATGAAAAAGGTGAATTAATTAAAGGTAAAGTTGGGAAAGATTTAGATACTGAAAAAGCTTATCTGGCAGCAAAAAGATGTGGATTGAGTATTATTACTCAAGCTAAAAATGCTTGTGGTGGTGATTTATCAAAAATAAAAGCATGTGTAAAATTAACTGGCTTTGTTAATTCAACTGAAACATTTACTGAACAACCTAAGGTAATAAATGGAGCATCTGATTTAATGGCTTCTATTTTTGGAGATGCAGGCATGCATACTAGAGCCGCGGTAAGCACTAACAGTCTACCATTGGGTGTTGCGGTTGAGATTGATGCGATTTTTGAATTAGTTTAAAAATTAATTAGATCTTCCAACACTAAAATATTTAATATTAAGTTTACTCATTTTGTCTGGTGAATAAAGATTTCTCATATCATAAATAATAGTTTTTTTATTTTTAAGTAATTTCTTAAAGTTTAGTGATTTAAAATCATTCCATTCAGTATGAATAATTATCAAATCAGCTTTGTCTAAGCATTTATCTACAGATTTAGCATATTGAACATTTTTATATTTTTGAAAATCATCTTTAAATCCAGTTGGATCAAAATATTTTATCAAAGCACCTTTTTTTAATAATTCAGGTATCATTGTTAAACTGGAGGAGTCCCTCATATCATCTGTATTAGCTTTAAAAGTAACACCTAAAAAACTAATATTTTTATTTTTAATTTTATTACCTAAAATTTCATAAACTCTTTTTAATAATAATTTGGATCTGTTTTCATTTGATTTAATAACAGATTTGATGACTGACAAATTTGTTTTGAATTTGTCACCAGTAGATGTAATTGCTTTCGTATCCTTTGGAAAGCATGATCCTCCATAAGCAGGTCCTGCTCTTAAAAATCGACTCCCTATCCTTTTATCTAAACCCATTCCAATTGCTATGTCATCTATATTTATATTTGTTTTTTCACAAAGATTCGCAATTTCGTTAATAAAAGTAATTTTGGTTGCCAAAAAAGAATTAGATGCATACTTAATTAATTCAGCGGCTCTTCGTGACGTGTGAATATACTGAGCCCCCTTTGCTATCAAAGGAGAGTATAAATTCTTTAAAATTTTGTTAGATCTTAAATCGTTAGATCCTATTACAACTCTATCAGGATAAGTAAAATCTCTAATAGCCTCACCTTCTCTTAAAAATTCTGGATTTGATATAACTGAAAACTTATTTTTTGAATGTTTCTTAGACAATATTTTTTCGATTTCGTCACCTGTCGCTACAGGTACAGTAGACTTTGTGACAATGATTTTAAACTTATTTATAAATTTAGATAATTCATTTGTTGCGCCAAAAATTTGACTCAAATCTGCATTTTTTCCATTCTTTTTAGTAGGCGTACCCACGCAAATAAATATTATATCAGATTTTTTAACAGAACTTTCCAAGTCATTAGAAAAATTTAATTTTTTGTTTTTAACATTTTTTAAAACTAGCTCTTCAAGACCAGGCTCATAAATAGGTATGGTTCCTTTTTTAAGATTATTAATCTTAGTTAAATCTTTATCTACACAAATAACATCGTTACCTAAATCTGAAAAACAAACTCCACTAACAAGGCCAACATAGCCAGTACCTATCATGCATAATTTCATAATTTAGCAATTTCCATAGAAGACTTAATGTAACCATTCATAGTTCCACAATCTAAATATTTTCCTTCAAAATTATGTGCGATAAATTTTTCATTGTCTTTAATTAAAGATTGAATTGCGTCAGTAATATGGATCTCGCCACTCTTACCAGGTTTTTGTTTTATCAATTTATTAAATATTTTTTTAGGTAAAATATATCTACCTATAACAGCTCTATTCGAGGGTGCTTTATTTATAGATGGCTTTTCTACAACATCATTTATCAAATAATTATTTTTATCTAAACGTTTATTAAGTTTATATATGCCCCACCTTGTAACAGATTTTTTATTAACTTTCATACTAGCCATAACTGATGATTTGTATTTGTTGTGAATCTTAATCATGGAAAGTGTACAATTTTTTTTTATTATCAAATCATCTGGTAGTAGCATTAAAAAATATTTATCTTTAATAAATTTTTTTGTTTTTAAAACTGCATCACCAGTTCCACGGGGATTATTCTGATAAACAAATTTTATCATTTTTCTATACTTTAAAATTTTACCATATTCAGCTATAATTCTAGGATCTTTTTTTTTTTTAATTATTTTTTTATAAAATAGATCATTATAAAAGTATTTTTTAATCATCTCTTTTTTTTTAGATATTATAAAAATAACTTCTTTGATACCAGCTTCAATGCATTCGTCTAATATAAATTCTATTCCTGGTTTACCATTTAATGGCAACAACTCTTTAGCAAAAACACTCGTTAAAGGAAGCAGTCTTGTGCCTAGACCAGCCAAAGGAATAATTGCTTGTTTAATCATGCAAATGTTTTACTTATTAAAACAACTAATACAAATGAAAATTTTATTAAATAATGAAGAACTTAAAAAAGAATTAATAAATAATCATAATTTAGGCTTTGTTCCAACTATGGGCAGTATTCATAAAGGACATGAGTATCTAATAATGAAGTGCAGAAAAGAATGCAAAAAAACACTAATTAGTATTTTTATCAATCCAACGCAATTTAATAATATAAAAGATCTTAAAAATTACCCTCAAAACATTAAAAAAGACTTATCAATTCTTAAAAAGTTAAAAGTTGACTATGTTTTTTTACCAAATGTTAAAGATATTTATGCCTTTAAAAGAAAAGAAAAAATTAGACTAAATAAAAGAGACCTTGTTTTATGTGCAAGATATAGAAGAGGACATTTTGTAGGTGTTTTAGATGTAATGGATAGATTAACAAAATTAATTTCTCCAAATAAAATATATATGGGCGAAAAAGATTTTCAACAGTATTACTTTGTAAAAAAATTTCTTGAGCATAAGTACAAAACAAAAGTTATTAAGTGTAACACGATAAGATCATTTAATATGGTGGCTCTTTCTTCTAGAAATTTATTGTTAGACCAAAAAAATATTTTAAAAGCTGGAAGAATTATTAAAGAATTAATTAGATTAAAAAAAGTAATTCCAAAAAATACTAAAATTAATCAATACTTGTTGTATAAAAAAAAGGATTTAGTAAAAAAATATAAAATAAAAATTGAATATTTGGAACTTAGAAGTGTCAAAGATCTTAAAAAATCTAATACCTTTAAAAACTCTAAAATATTTATTGCCTACTACTTGAATAAAATTAGATTAATTGATAATTTATAAGAAGTACGCACCTACACCTAGAAAAGATACAAATCCTATTACATCAGTTATTGTAGTAACAAATACACTCGATGCTATTGCTGGGTCAATTTTCATTTTTTTTAAAGTTACAGGCACAACAATTCCAAACAGTCCAGCTACAATCATAGTGATAACCATCGATATTGATATAATCATTGATAATTGGATATCTTGAAACCATATTTGAACTACTATTGAGCTTATTACAGCAAATATAATTCCATTTAAAATACCAATATTAAATTCTTTTAATATATTTTGATTAAAGTTATTTTTCGTCAAATCATTAGTTGCTAAGGTTCTTACGGTAACTGCTAAAGTTTGCATTCCAGCATTGCCACCCATTGAAGCTACAATTGGCATTAAAAAAGCTAATACAATCATTTGCTCAATAGTTGCACCAAATAAGCTTATGCACCAAGTGGCTAAAAAAGCTGTAAATAAATTCAATAGTAACCAGTTAAACCTTCTTTTTGTTTTGACAAATACTCCGTCAGTTATTTCCTCATCACCAACACCAGATAATCTTAACGCATCTTCTTCAGCTTCTTCTTTTAAAACAGTCAATACGTCATCGTAGGTTATCATTCCTACTAATTTATTATGTTTATCGACTACACATGCTGAATTTAAATTATAATTTTCAAATAAATTACCAACTTCTTCACGGTCCATGTCTACAGGCACAAGAAAAGGTGAATCTGTCATTATTGATATCATTTTAGATTCTCTTGACGTTCTTAATACTTTTGAAGACGGAACAGTTCCAATGGGCTTAAAGTTTTCATCGACGATAAAAATTTCTAAAAACTCTTCAGGTAACTCTTTATTTTCTCTCAAATAGTCAATTGTTTGACCTACACTCCAATTACTGGGTGTTGCAGTGAATTCTCTTTGCATTAATCTTGCGGCACTATCTTCTGGATAGCTAAGACCCTCTAGTAAAGCAAAACGATCTTTAGGTGGTAATTCACTTAAAATTGAATTTTTTTCACCTTCATCAACGTTTTCCAAGATTTTAATAGCATCATCAGATTCTAGATTTGTAAGAATTCTGGTTATTGATGCTGAAGAAAGATATTTAATAATTTCAGATTGCACAGATTCATTAAGTTCAATAAATACCTCTGGATCTATTTTAAATTCATTTAGTTTTATTAAACTTTCTCTGTCATTTTGGTTTAAATGTTCAATTATATCCGCAGCATCAGCTGGATACATTTCTTTAAATGAATTTGTTATAAAAACAGCATCATTATTTGAAATTTTATCAGTTAGAACTTTTATGTATTCTTTATTAAATTCAAAATTGACTTTTTTATCTTTAATTTTCTTTGTTAAAGTCATAAATTTACTAGTTAATTAGTCTGCAACTTTTAATACATAATAAAAAGAATACAATTTTTAAATGAACATTGAGATCAAAAAGTCAACAAAACCCGTAAAATACAATAATGCTATAAATGAACTTGAGGCTAGATTAAAGTTAGTTAGTGAAAATAAAGATAAAGAACTTATATGGGTTTTGGAACACGAACCCGTTTTCACAGCAGGTTCTAACTTTTCCAAAAATGATATTCTTGATAAATCAATTGATATCCAAGAAACTAATCGTGGAGGTAAAATAACCTATCATGGACCAGGTCAATTAGTATTTTATTTTGTTATTGATTTAAGAAATAGAAAAAAGGATATAAGAAAATTCATTTCGATAATTGAAAAAACAATTATAGAAACTTTAAAACAATTTAAGATTGAATGTCATGCTGATAGAAAAAATATTGGTATTTGGTTTGATAATAAAGGAAAATTAGAAAAAGTAGCCGCTATAGGCGTAAGAGTAAGTAAATGGATTGCTTATCATGGTTTTTCATTAAATATTAGTAATAACTTAGATTCTTATAAAAAAATTATACCTTGTGGAATTAAAGACAAAGGAATTACTAGTTTAGAAAAAATTTCTAAACATAAATATAACAAAATTGATGATGTTTTGATTGAAAAATTTATTTTAAATTTGAAAGATTTAAACGTTTAACTTTTAATAATTTTTTAAAGTAATCTGGTAACAAAGCAGTGTATGTGTGTTTAACATCATTAATCATAAATCTAATTTGATAAGAATGAAGCATTAAATTTTTATTTAGTCCTTTGCTTGAATTAGATAATTTATATTTTATATCACCAAAAATTGGCTGACCTATTGCATATAATTGTTTTCTTAATTGATGTTTACGTCCAGTAATAGGTTTTAACTCAACTAGACTTGCTTCAGAATTTTTATCAATAACTTTATATAAAGTTTTTGCTTTTTCTATTATTTTTTTTTCTCCATCATATCTAATCAAATCATCATTCCATTCACCAGAATCTTTATCAAGTTCTCCATGACAAATAGCTAAATAAGTTTTGTGAACTTTTCGTAATCTAAATAATGAGGTAAATAATTGAGCGCTTTCTCTTGTTTTTGCCATAATAAAAACTCCAGATGTATCCTTGTCTAATCTATGAACTGAGTAAGGTTTAGTATTTTTAAAAATTTCACTTTTTGCAAATATATCGACGAGGTTTTTTTTAGATTTAGTGCCCCCTTGCACAGCAATACCAGAACTTTTATTTAGAACAATAAAGTTATCATTATTATCAATTATCTGATCTTCATTTGATTTGATGATATCCTTAGAGGGTTCAAATTTAATTGTTTTTTGAATTATGGTCTCTTTAAAATCTATATTAAATAAATCAACCTCGTCATTGGTTTTAATTTTATGCGAGCTTTTTATCTTTTTTTTATTTAATTTAATCTTTCCAGCTCTAAGGTTTTTTTCAATCAATCCTTGAGGAATTTTACCTAATGTTGCTCTAATCCAGCGATCAATACGCATATCATTACACGTTGAATCAACGGTATATGACTTTTTCATGTTTTAAAAATTATGCTGTAGCTACTTTTTTATCTTCAGCTTTAGGAATTTTTTTTGTTAGATCTTTTTTCGGTTTATCTACTCTTTTAGCCTCAACATCTCTGTCTACAAATTCTATTACTGCCATTGGTGCATTATCACCATATCTAAATCCTGCTTTAATAATTCTTGTATAACCACCGTGTCTCTTTTCATATCTTTTAGAGAGAGTTTTTGTAACCTTATTAGCTGAAGTTATGTCTTGTAATTTTGTCATTAGCATTTTGGTAGTTTGTAAAGTTTCTTTTTTCCCTAATGTAATAATCTTATCAGCTTGAGGTTTTAAAAATTTAGCCTTTGGTAGAGTTGTGGTAATTTGCTCATATTTAATTAAAGAATTTAACATATTCTTTAATAGAGCTTTACGGTGTTCAGAAGTTCTATTTAACTTCTTATTTGCCATTCCATGTCTCATTAGATTTGTTCCTCTAATTTTTTAGACATTTCAGCAATATTATCTGGTGGCCAATTAGGTATTTCCATACCTAAATATAAGGACATTCCAGTTAATACCTCTTTTATTTCATTAAGAGATTTTCTTCCAAAATTTGGCGTTCTTAGCATTTCACCCTCTGATTTTTGAACAAGATCTCCAATATAAATTATATTGTCATTTTTCAGACAATTCATTGATCTTACTGAAAGTTCCAATTCATCAACTTTTCTTAATAAGTTTTTATTAAATTCAGGTTCAGTGGAAACTTCTTTAATTGGTGCTTCAACAGGTTCATCAAAATTAATGAACATTTTAAGTTGATCTTGGAAAATTCTCGCTGAGTAAGCAACCGCATCTTCAGCTGATATAGAACCATTTGTTTCAACTTCCATTGTAAGTTTATCATAATCAAGAGCTTTACCTTCTCTTGCTGTACTTATTGAATAAGATACTTTTTTTACAGGACTGTATAAAGAGTCTATGGCGATTAATCCCAAAGGTGGTTCTTCAGGTTTATTTAAATCAGCTGGAACATAGCCTTTTCCAGTATTTACGTTCATTTCCATATGAAAATTTGTATTCTCGTCAAGGTTACATATTACAAGATCTGGATTTAATATTTCAATATCAGCTATAGACGTAATATCAGAAGCTTTGATCTCACCTGGACCTTTTGCATCTAAAACAAGTTTTTTTGTTCCTTCTGCCGAACTTTTTAATGCTAAAGATTTTACGTTTAATACGATGTCAGTCACATCCTCTCTTACTCCTTTAATGGAAGTAAACTCATGTAGAACTCCATCTATTTGAATTGAAGTGACTGCAGCACCTCTTATTGAAGATAATAGTATTCTTCTTAGTGAATTACCTAATGTTAAGCCATAACCTTTTTCTAATGGTTCTGCTATAATTTGTGCATGAGTTAAATCATCACTAATTTTAACATCTAACTTCGCAGGCTTGATTAATGATTTCCAATTTTTAATATTCACATTTTCTGTTTCCATTAAACTCTCCTTTTTTTTGGTGGCCGCGTACCATTATGTGGCATTGGCGTTGTGTCTTTAATAGACAAAATTTTAAATCCCCGGGCTTGTAATGCTCTTAAAGCTGTTTCTCTTCCTGATCCAGGACCTTTAACTTCTACGGATAAAGTTTTCATTCCATAATCCATAGCTTTTGAAGCAGCTGCATCAGCAGCTATTTGTGCTGCATAAGGTGTTGATTTTCTTGACCCTTTAAAACCTTTTTGACCAGCAGAAGCCCATGATATCACATTTCCATTTGTATCTGCAATTGAGATTATTGTGTTATTAAATGTGGACTGAACATAAGCAATTCCATTCAGAATATTTTTTTTAATTTTCTTTTTTTTTGAATAAGAACTTTTATTAGATTTTTTAGACGATTTTTCTATTTTTGGATCTTTATTTTCTACTTTATCTATTTTAGCCATGATTATTTTTTAAGTGGTGTTAATTTTTTACCCGCAATAGCAATTGCCTTACCTTTTCTAGTTCTAGCATTACATCTAGTTCTCTGTCCTCTTACTGGTAATTTCTTTCTGTGTCTTGAACCTCTGTAACAAGCTAGGTCAATAAGTCTCTTTATACTTAGGGAGTATTCTCTTCTGAGGTCTCCTTCGACTTTAAAATTTTGATCTATATACTCTCTAATCTTTAAAATTTCATCATCAGTTAATTCATTTATTCTTTTTACTTTTGGTATTTCTAATGATGAGCAAATTTGATGAGAAAATTTGTCACCAATACCATAAATATAAGTTAAGCCTATATGAACAAGCTTATTTTGTGGAATGTTAATACCTGCGATCCGGGCCATATATTGTGTGATAAATTTGAGCCTTTTATATAAGAAGATCTTTCAAAGTCAACGTCTTAAACTCTGATAAAAGCATCTATTTTGTTGGTTATTTCACTAATTTTTAGCGTCCCGTCTATTTGATGAAAATTTTGATTATTTGATAAAAAATCTATTACTGGTTTAGTCGTTTCTATGTAAATATCGTATCTGTTCATTAATGTTTCGGAATTATCATCTTTTCTTTTAATAAAATGCTCAGCACCACAAGGATGTAATTTGATTTCATTTACATTAAAAAACTTGTTGAGTGTTGTATTACACTTCTCACAAGTCACCCTACCTTCAATTCTTTTATTAACAACTTCTCTTGGTACATGAAGAGAAATAATAAGGTCTATTTTTTCATTGAACTCAGCTAAAATTTTATCAAGATTTTTAGACTGCTCTACAGTTCTTGGATAACCATCAAATATCATTCTATCTCTAAACTTTAATTCACTTATGGCTGTTTTTAGTAATTTATTTACAATTTCGTCTGAAACAAAGTTCCCCTTAGATATTTTTTCTTCAATAACTTTACCTAAGTCAGTTTTATTTTTAACTTCGCTTCTAAGGAGATCGCCAGTTGAAAGCTGAAAATAATTATGCTTGCTAACAATTTGTTGCGCTTGTGTGCCTTTACCTGCACCCGGGGGACCAAATAAAATAATGTTCACTAGAATTATCTTCCAAATTTTGTCTTTTTGATCAACTGCTCATATTGAGCACTCATAAGTCTAGTCTGAATTTGTGTTACTGTATCAATTGCAACGACTACAACAATTAAAATTGAAGCACCTCCTAAATAAAATGGAATTGGATAATTTGCTATTAAAAGTTCTGGCATTAAACAAACTAAGGTTAAATATAATGCACCAATAGTTGTTAATCTTGTTAATATAATATCTATATATGTGGCTGTACTTTCACCAGGTCTAATACCAGGTATGAAACCACCATATTTTCTTAAATTATCAGCTGTCTCTGTTGGATTAAAAGTTATTGATGTATAAAAAAATGTAAAAAAAATTATTCCAGATGCATAGAGCAACATATAAAGTGGTTGTCCTTGAGTAAAATATGAACTTAAATTTAAAAAAGTCTCATTGTCAGAAAAATTAAAATTAGAAAATGTAACAGGTAATAATAATAGTGCAGAAGCAAAAATTGCAGGTATTACACCGGCTTGATTAATCTTTAGAGGTAAATGTGATGATTCTCCTCCATACATTTTGTTTCCCATTTGTCTTTTAGGATAGTTAATTAAAATCTTTCTAAGAGCTCTTTCCATAAATACTACAAATAGTATTGTTAAAATTAATAAAACAAATATCCCTAAAATCATAACCGTTGATACAGCACCAGTTCTACCGAGTTCAAAAGTCGTAACTAAAGCTCTGGGTATCTCTGCAACTATTCCTGCAAAGATAATTAAAGATATTCCGTTTCCAATACCTCTTTGAGTAATTTGTTCACCAAGCCACATCAAAAATAATGTCCCCGCAACAATTGTTGTCACTGTTGAAATCTTAAAAAATAAACCAGGATTAATAACTAAGTTTGCTGATGATTCTAAACCTACAGCTAATCCGTACCCTTGCACTGTTGCTAACAACACGGTTCCATATCTGGTTATTTGTGTAATTTTTGATCTTCCAGTTTCTCCTTGAGATTTCAAATTTTTAAAATAGTCTGAAACACCAGTTAAAAGCTGAATAATTATGGCTGAAGATATATATGGCATTATTCCTAAAGCAAAAATTGCCATTCTACTTACAGCTCCACCTGCAAAAACATTAAACATTCCAAGTAATCCTTTTTGATTACTGTCCATTAAAGTTTTTAGTTGTTCGGGATCTATGCCAGGTAAAGGAACAAATGTTCCAAATCTATAAACAGCTAAAACTCCTATGGTAAATAGTATTCTATTTCTTAAATCGTTTACTGAAGAAGAAGCACTCATTAACTAAAATATCTATTTTTTTAATTTAATTGATCCACCAATTTTCTCAAGTTTTTCAACTGCTGATTTTGATGCTAAATTAGCCTCAATATTAATTTTATCTTTGATTTCACCAGTACCTAAAATTTTCAATTTTACTGAGTTTTTATTAATCAATTTTAATTTTTTAAGTAAATCTATATTAATAATATCACTAGATTTAATTGTTTTTTCGTCGATGAAAGATTGAATTTTTTCTAAATTCATTATTGCAATATTTACTCTTGAAATCGGATTAAACCCTCTTTTAGGCAATCTTCTATACAACGGCATTTGTCCACCTTCAAAGGCTTTAATAGCTACGCCAGATCTAGATTTTTGACCTTTAACACCCCTACCACAAGTTTTTCCTTTGCCGGAACCAATTCCTCTGCCGACTCTCATTTTGGGTTTAATAAATTTAATTGTTGTATTTAATGTACTCATTATCCTCTTTTTTCAATTATTTCTGAAATCTTTTTGTTTCTTATGGCTGAAATATGTTTTGGTGAATTTTGTTTCATTAAAGCTTTAATTGTGGCTCTTATAACATTGTGAGCATTTGAAGTTCCCATAGATTTAGCTACAATATCTTTAACTCCTAAAACTTCACAAACAGCCCTAACTGGACCACCAGCAATAATTCCCGTACCTTTTGAGGCAGCTCTTAGTACAATTTTACCAGCACCATCTTTAGCTTTCACGTCATGATGAATAGTTCTTCCCTCTCTTAAAGGTATTTGTATAAGTTTTCTTCTTGCCATTTCATTAGCTTTTTTAATTGCATCAGGAACTTGTTTTGCTTTTGCATGAGCAATACCAATTTTTCCAGCTTGATTACCCACTACAACTAAGGCAGAGAATCCAAATCTTCTTCCACCTTTAACAACCTTAGTAATTCTATTAATGTGAACTAGTTTTTCTAATAAATCATCAGTTTTTTTATCTTTAAAATTATTCATAATTAAAAATCCATTCCATTTTTACGTAAAGTTTCAGCAAACACCTTTACACGACCATGATATTTATAAACACCACGGTCAAAAAATATTTTAGTTATCTTTTTTTCTTGAGCTTTTTTAGCTAACTTTTCAGCTACAATTTTAGAAAGTTCAGTTTTATTCACTTTAGATCCTGATTTAATATCTTTTTCTACTGATGAAGCAGATAGTAATGTCACATTTTTACTGTCATCGATAATTTGAGCAGAAATATTTTTAGCAGACCTTGATATGCTCAATCTAAATCTATCTTTTGGAGCAACTTTTTTAACTTTATTGGTTACTCTAAACTTTTTTCTACTACCTGTTGATAATTTCATTATTTTTTCTTTCCTTCTTTTCTAAGTATATATTGTCCTTTTTCTCTAATACCTTTTCCCTTGTAAGGCTCGATTTTTCTAAAAGTTTTAATTTTTGAAGCAACAACACCAACTAATTGCTTGTCTGAACCAAAAATTTTTAAAGTAGTTTGCTTTTCAACTTCAATCTTAATACCCTCTGGAATATCAAAATTAATATCATGGCTGTAACCTAATTGTAAGTTTAATTGACTTCCTTTTAGAGCCGCTCTGTAACCAACTCCAACTAATTCTAAAATTTTCTCATAACCTACACTTGAGCCAATAACTGCGTTATTTATTAGGCTTCTTTTCATGCCCCATATTCGCTTTGTATCTTGATCAATTTTTTTTGGCTTAATTGATATCTCTTTTCCATCATTAATATCCAAATTAAACATATCTAAATCTATATCTAAAGATTTCTTACCGAGTGGACCCTCAATATTTAAGATGTTGTCAACTAACACAACTTTAACTTTATCAGGTATTGTAATATTTATTTTTCCAATTTTAGACATAATTAAAATACTTTACAGATTATCTCACCACCAATTTTTTGTTTTCTTGCATCTATATCTGTCATCACGCCCTTTGGCGTTGATACGATTGCAATACCTAAACCATTATTTATCTTTGGTAGACTATCAGCGCTTGAAAAAATTCTTCTACCAGGTTTTGATACTCTTTCAAAATTACTTATAACCGGGTTTCCAGAGTAATATTTAAGCTCCATAGATAAAATTGGCTTCTTTTCTTCACCCGCAACTTTAAAATCTTTTATAAAACCTTCATTTTTAAGTATATCTGCAATCTTAGTTTTAAAATTTGATGACGGCAGTTCTACTTTTTTGTGTTTTCTAGCTTGAGCATTTTTTACTCTTGCTATCATATCACCAATTGGATCACTTAAACTCATATTTTCCTTTCTACCAGCTTGCCTTTGTCATACCTGGAATTAATCCAGCTAATCCTAAGTCTCTCAAAGCTATTCTTGATATTTTTAATTTTCTATAAACTCCGTGTGGTCGTCCTGTAATTTTACACCTATTCATAACTCTATTTTTAGCCGAATTTCTTGGCATTTGTGAAAGTTTTTGTTGTGCTTTAAATCTTTCCTCTAAAGGCAATTTTTTGTCCATGATTATCTTCTTAAGAGCTTGCCTTTTTTTATAAAGTTTATCAGAAAGTTTAATTCTTCTATCGTTCTTATTTACAGCGCTTACTTTAGCCATTTTTAATTATCTCCTTTTTTTATAAATGGAAAATTCATTTTCTCTAATAAAGCAAAACTATGATCTTTATTTACAGCTTTAATTACGATTACTATATCTAACCCTCTCACTTTATCAGCTCTTTCAAAGCTAACTTCAGGGAATATAATATGTTCTTTAATACCAAAAGTGTAATTCCCAAGTTTATCAAACCCTTTTGGAGACAATCCTCTAAAATCTTTAATTCTAGGTAATGCAATATTTACAAGTCTATCAATAAACTCATACATTTTATTTTTTCTTAATGTAACCTTAAGACCTGCATTAGTTCCTTTTCTAGTTTTAAAATTTGCAACTGATTTTCTAAATTTTGTAATGACCGGCTTTTGACCAGTAATTTTTGCCATATCCTCTTCACTTGCTTTTAATATTTTCGCGTCAGCACCATCTAGACCAAGACCCATGTTCAATACTACTTTTTCGATTTTTGGTGTCATAAAAACATTTTTAAGGCCAAGACTATCTTTTAAAGCTGGCTGAATATCCTTTTTATAAATTTCTTTTAATCTTGGAGTCATTATTTTTTAGCCTCTACTTTTTTAATTTTTTTTTCATCAACTAATTTTAAATTTGATATATGGATAAAACTTTCTTTTGAAACAATTCCACCTTTTTTTTCTTTTGTTGTTTTTATATGTTTCTTAACCATGTTCATTTCTTTAACTTTTGCTCTATTATTTGGTCTGTCAATCTCGATTACTTCACCTTCTTTTTTTTTATCTTTGCCAGTTAAAATTCTTACTTTTAAACCTTTTTTAATCATCTTTATAAAACCTCCGGCGCTAGCGAAATAATTTTCATTTGCCCTTTACTTCTCAGCTCTCTAGTAACAGGTCCAAAAATTCTTGTTCCAACCGGTTCACCTTTGTCATCCACTAGAACAGCGGCGTTATTATCAAATTTTACTTTGGTCCCATCATCTCTATGAATTCCCTTTTTAACTCTAACTACTACAGCTTTATGTACAGTTCCTTTTTTGACTTTGCCTTTTGGAATAGCTTCTTTAACGGCTATAACAATAGTGTCACCAATACTAGCATAACGTCTTTTAGAGCCACCTAAAACTTTAATACATTCAATTCTTTTTGCTCCAGTATTATCAGCAACCAACAACTCTGTTTGAACTTGTATCATTATTTATTGTTCTCCATTACCTGAAATTTTTTATTCTTTGAAAATGGCTTACTTTCGATAATTGAGACTTTATCGCCAGTTTTAAATTTATTATTTTCATCGTGAGCATTATATTTCTTTTTAACTTTAATAACTTTTTTTAGTACTGGGTGAGAAAATTTTCTCTCAACCACTACAGTAATTGTTTTGTTTGGTTTATCGCTCACAACCACTCCTGTTAAAATTTTTTTAGGCATTAATTTTTTCCTTTAATGTAGTTTTCAATCTTGCAATTGTTTTCTTTGTTTCTCCAATTTTTGCAGGATTTGTTACCTGTGAATTTACTTTTTGGAACCTAAAGTTAAATAAATCTTTTTTAAGTTTATCAATATTTTTCAGTACTTCGCCTTTAGATAATTTTTTAATTTCTTGTTTTTTCATTATGCAAATCTTTTTATAGTCTTAGTTTTAATTGGTAATTTAGCTGATGCTTTGTACAGGGCTTCTTTAGCAATTACTTCTGAAACTCCATCAACCTCAAATAAGATTCTTCCAGGTTTAACACGACATGCATAAAACTCTATATTTCCTTTTCCTTTACCCATTCTTACCTCAATTGGTTTTTTTGACACTGGTATGTTTGGAAAAACTCTAGTCCAAACTCTACCTTGTCGTTTCATGTGTCTAGTTAATGCAACTCTTGCAGCTTCTATCTGTTTACCTGTAACTCTATCTGGAGACATTGCTTTTAAAGCAAATGATCCATAGTTTATTAAAGTAGCTCTTGAGGCAGTACCATGAATTCTGCCTTTATGTGCTTTTCTCCATTTAGTTCTGACCGGCTGCAACATGTTATACTTTTACCTCTTTTGGCGTAATCTTGTTAGTTTCTTGATTAAATTCTCTGGCAAATACTTCACCTTTATAAATCCATACTTTAATGCCAATAATCCCATATGTAGTTAGAGCTTCCGCTTCAGCATAATCAATTTCAGCTCTAAGTGTGTGAGCAGGTATACTGCCGTCTCTTAACCATTCTGTTCGTGCAATCTCATTGCCACCAAGTCTTCCACTAATAGAAACTTTAATTCCTTTTGATCCTAACCTCATACAAGACTGCATTGCTCTTTTCATTGCTCTTCTGTACGATATTCTTTTAACCAACTGTTGAGCTATATTTTCACCAACTAAATAAGCGTTAGTTTCAGGTTTCTTAACTTCTTTAATATTCAATGTAACTTCATTTGTAGTGAATTTTGATAAATTATTTTTGATTTTATCAATGTCACTACCTTTTTTGCCAATTACAAAACCAGGTCTTGATGTATAAATTGTTACAAAGCATTTATTTGAAGTTCTTTCAATCATAACTTTAGATACACCTGAGTTTACTACATTTTTTTTGATGTAAGCTCTAATCTTAAAATCTTCAATTAAATAATTTCCAAAATCTTTTTTCTTAGCGTACCAAACAGAGTCCCACCCTCTGTTAACTCCTAATCTAAAACCTACAGGATTAACTTTTTGTCCCATGACTCTCCATTTTTTTTGCCTCTGATAAAATTATTGTTACACTTGAATATGGTTTTAGAATTGGAGCTGCTCTACCCTTTGCTCTTGGTCTAAATCTTTTCATTACAATTTTTTTTCCACAATAAGCTTCCTTAACGATTAACCTATCAATATCATATTGATAATTATTTTCTGCATTTGCTACCGCTGAACTAATTGTCTTACGTATATCTTTAGTTATTCTTTTTGAGGAAAATTGTAAATCTCTAATAGCTACGTCAACTTTTTTTCCTACAATTGCTTGTAAAATAGGATTAAGTTTTCTAACACTCGATCTAATATTGTTATTTATAGATTTTACTGTATCTACTTTTTTTCTATTTTTTTTCTTTGTCTTGTTCATAATTATTTTTTAGCTGCTACTGCTGGTTTTGCTTTTTTATCTGCAGGTGTATGCCCAAAAAAAGTTCTTGTTGGTGAAAATTCACCTAGTTTGTGACCTACCATATCCTCAGATATCGTTATTGGTATAAATTTTTTCCCATTATAAATTAAAAAACTAACACCCACAAAATCAGGAAGTATTGTTGATCTTCTTGACCATGTTTTTATAGGTATCTTTTTTGGGTCGAGTTTATATTTATCAACTTTTTTCATTAAACTTTCTTCTACAAATGGACCTTTCCATACAGCTCTAGCCATTATTTAGTGTCCTTTCTTTTATTTCTTCTCTTAACTATAAATTTATCTGTTCTTTTATTATCTCTGGTTTTTAACCCTTTAGCAGATTGACCAGTTGGAGACACTGGGTGTCTACCACCAGCAGATTTTCCTTCACCACCTCCATGGGGATGATCAACTGGATTCATAACAACACCTCTAGTATGTGGTCTTCTTCCAAGCCATCTTGATCTTCCAGCTTTACCAATTTTTATATTTTTTTGATCAGGATTACTTAAAACACCAATAGTTGCTAATGCTCTAGAGTCAATCTTTCTAATCTCACCTGAAATCATCTTAATTAATGAATAATTACCATCTAAACCACTAATGCTGACCGATGTTCCTGCGGATCTAGCAACTTTTCCACCGCCACCTGGTTGCAATTCAACATTATGGATATCGATGCCGACAGGTATATCTTGTAATGGCATACAATTACCAATTTTGATTTCTTTATTTGAACCATTTTCTACGATATCTCCAACTTTAATTTTTTGTGGAGCTAAATAATAACAATGTTGACCATCTTCAAATTTAACTAACATAATATAACATGATCTATTTGGGTCATACTCGATTCTCTCTACTGTAGCTGGCATATCAAATTTTTTTCTATAAAAATCAACCTGTCTATACATTTTTTTATGTCCACCACCTGACATATTTCTAGACGTAATGTGCCCATTGTTGTTTCTTCCACGCATTGAATTTTTTGGCTCTACTAAAGCTTTAAAAGGTTTTCCCTTCCATAAGCCAGACCTATCAACAAGAATTGTTCCTCTAGTTGATTTTGTATATGGTTTAAAAGTTTTTAATGCCATTTGCTAAATACCTGTTGTTAGATCAATATTTTGACCCTTTTTAAGTGTTATAATTGCTTTTTTATAGCCCTGAACTTTAACTTTTTTTCCTTTTGTAATTTTTTTTCTATTCTGCTTATTAATGATATTAATTTTTGTAACATTAACTTTGAAAATTTTTTCAATGTTTGTTTTTAGATTTTTCTTATTTGCAC
>CAJQSU010000006.1 GCA_905616435.1 uncultured Candidatus Pelagibacter sp.
CTCTTTTAAAAACACAAAAAGTAGATGAAAAATGTAATGATCAATATTTTCAAAAATTAAAGGAAATTTTATTAAAAGAGAAAAATTCAATTATTATATTTAGTGGAAGATTTCCTGTGTATTTGTCTGATTATTGGTTTGATAACCAAGAAGGAGGAGTTGAAGGTGATAAATGGATCAAGGATTTCGTTTCTGTAGGTAAGTATGACATTATCGAAAGTTCATTTAATAATGAAGTTTTTGAGCTTTCAAAAAATAATAAGATAATATTAGTTTATCCTATTCCAGAAGTTGGCACTGATCCTAATAAAAAGATTTATTCACAGTGGATTAATAGAAAAAACAAATTTTCTAAAGAATTTAATTTTGTAGACTTTACCACTTCCTATAAAGTTTATCAAAATAGATCAAAATCAAGTTTTGAACTATTAGACTCCATTAAAGGCGACAATATTTATAGAGTTTATCCTCATAAATTATTTTGTGACACAATTATTAAAGATAGATGTGCAACACATGATGATAAAATTGTTTTTTATATTGATGATAATCACCCGTCTTTAAAAGGTAGTAAGTTGATAAATGAGTTAATAATGAAAGAAATTAAAAAAATAGAATTAAGATCATACTAAACTTCATTGCAGATTTATAGTACAGACATAAAAAAAGGGCAGTAAAGACTGCCCTTTTAAAATTTTATTTAGAAAGAGTGGGATCTACATTCCCATTCCACCCATTCCTCCCATGCCACCCATTCCACCAGGCATACCACCAGGCATTCCACCACCGGCATCTTTATCATCTGGTTTATCAGCAATCATAGCTTCTGTTGTCACTAATAGTCCAGCAATTGAAGCAGCATCCTGTAGAGCAGTTCTTACGACTTTTACTGGGTCAATAATGCCTTTAGCAAACATATCGCAATACTCTTCATTTTGAGCATCATAACCATATGATGTTTTTTTCTGCTCTAATAATTTACCAACTACTACTGAACCATCTACTCCTGCATTTTTAGTAATTTGTCTGATAGGAGCTTCTAATGCTTTTCTAACAAGATCTACACCTGCTTTTTGATCATCGCCTTTTACTTTAAGGTTTTCGAGATTTTGAGCAGCATATAACAATGCACATCCACCACCTGTTACAATACCCTCTTCAACAGCGGCTCTAGTTGCATTTAAAGCATCTTCAACTCTATCTTTTCTTTCTTTAACCTCAACTTCTGTTGCACCACCAACTTTAATGACAGCAACACCTCCTGCTAATTTAGCAAGTCTCTCTTGAAGTTTTTCTTTATCGTAATCAGAAGTTGTTTCATCAGCTTGTTTTTTAATTGAATCACATCTTGCTGCGATATCTGATTTTTTACCACTACCACTTACTATTGTACTGTTATCTTTATCAACTTTAATCTTTTTGCAAGATCCAAGGTCTTCAAGTTTAACATTTTCAAGTTTAATTCCTAAGTCTTGAGAAATTACTTGGCCACCAGTTAGTATAGCAATATCTTCAAGCATAGATTTTCTTCTATCACCAAAACCTGGCGCTTTAACAGCAACAACTTTTAATCCACCTCTTAGTTTATTAACAACTAAAGTGGCTAATGCCTCTCCCTCAACATCTTCGGAGATAATCATTAAAGGTCTACTTGATTGTACAACAGCTTCTAATAATGGAACCATTGGCTGTAAGTTAGTTAATTTACTTTCATGCAATAAGATGTAAGGATTTTCTAACTCAGTTGTCATTTTATCACTGTTAGTGATAAAGTATGGTGATAGATAGCCTCTATCAAACTGCATACCCTCAACAACATCAAGTTCAGTGTCAATTCCTTTAGCTTCCTCAACAGTGATAACACCTTCATTACCAACTTTTTGCATTGCCTTTGCAATCATTGATCCTATTTCTTTATCACCATTTGAAGAAATTGTTCCTACTTGTGAAATTTCATCACTATCTTTTACTTTTTTTGCAGAAGCAATTAAGTTTTCTTTTACATTTTCTACAGCTGCATCAATTCCTCTTTTAACATCCATAGGGTTCATTCCAGCAGTAACATACTTAACACCTTCTCTTACAATTGCCTGAGCTAAAATAGTTGCAGTAGTCGTACCATCACCAGCTTCTTCATTGGTTTTGCTAGCAACCTCCTTAACCATTTGTGCACCCATGTTTTCAAATTTATCTTCAAGATCAATTTCTTTAGCAACAGAAACGCCATCTTTAGTAATTCTTGGAGCACCATAAGATTTGTCAATAACAACATTTCTACCTTTTGGTCCAAGAGTAACTTTTACTGTGTTCGCAAGTATATCAACACCTCTTATCATTGCCGCTCTTGCTTCAGCGTC
>CAJQSU010000007.1 GCA_905616435.1 uncultured Candidatus Pelagibacter sp.
ATGCTTTTGAATGGGCAACAAAGAAAGAAATTGAAAAAGTTAAAAAGATGATTTTAAGAATTAATGACTTTATGATTGGAATGTTTAGAGGAGTCGGTATTAAACTAATAGATTTTAAACTTGAGTTTGGAAGATTTAAATCTGATGGAAAGTCCGAGGTTATTTTGGCTGATGAAATAAGCCCTGATACATGCAGACTTTGGGATAGTATTACAGACAAGAAATTAGACAAAGATAGATTTAGAAAAGATTTAGGAGACCTTATTCCCGCTTATACTGAAGTGGCTAAAAGACTCGGTATACTTCACGAACAATCAAATGTTTCAGCTGTAAATATTACAAAGCTATCCTCTGTAAAAAGAAAGCATAAATGAAAGTCTCAGTAATTATCACTCTTAAAAAAGATGTTCTTGATCCTCAAGGAAAAGTTATTCACCAAACATTAGATGGTATGGGTTTCAGTGATATTGATGAAATAAGACAAGGGAAATACTTTGAAATTAACACTAAAGAAACAGACCAAAAAAAAGCTAAAGATAAAGTTGAAGAAATGTGCAAAAAACTTTTAGCCAACCTTGTTATTGAAAATTATAAAATTATTGATGCTCAATAATTAATGAAATCTTCAGTTATTACTTTTCCGGGGTCTAATTGTGATAGAGACATTGATGTTGCCTTAAAGCAATTTGGATTTAAAAATAAGATGGTTTGGCATAATGATATTGAGCTTCCAAAAAGTGATTTAGTTGTTCTTCCTGGGGGCTTTTCTTATGGTGATTACTTAAGATGCGGGAGTATGGCCTCAAAATCAAAAATAATGAAGTCTGTAATTAATTTTGCAAATTCTGGTGGAATGGTAATGGGTATTTGCAATGGTTTTCAAATCTTAGTTGAAGCAGGTTTGTTGCCTGGTGTTTTGCTAAGAAACAAATATCTAGAATTTATTTGTAAAAATGTTTTTGTGAAAATTAATAATAAACAAAATACTTATTTTAGAAATATCGATAATGATATTTTAGAATTACATATAGCTCATAATGAGGGAAACTACTTTTGTACTAACGATCAATTAAAAGAAATTCATGACAATGAACAAATAGCTATAAACTATTGTAACAAAAATGGTCAAATCAATGATCAATTTAATCCAAATGGATCAACTGAAAATATTGCAGGTATATTTAATAAAGAAAAAAATGTTTTAGGGATGATGCCCCATCCTGAAAGAATGATTGATAAATCGTTGTCTGGTGAAGATGGGTCTCTTTTTTTTAATAACTTAATAAATAATATTAAATGATAGTAAGCGAACAAGTTGCTATAGATCACGGTCTTAAAAAAGATGAATATAAAAAAATATGTGAACTACTTAAAAGAACTCCAAACATTACTGAACTTGGAATATTTTCAGCAATGTGGAATGAACATTGTTCCTATAAATCGTCTCGGCTTCATTTAAAAAAACTACCTACTAAAGGAAAACAAGTAATACAAGGACCTGGTGAAAATGCTGGTATAATTGATATTGGAGATGATGATGCAATCGTTTTTAAAATTGAAAGCCATAATCATCCTTCTTTCATTGAACCCTATCAAGGTGCGGCAACTGGAGTGGGTGGCATTATGCGGGATATTTTTACAATGGGCGCAAGACCTATTGCAAATTTAAATTCAATACATTTTGGCTCGCCTCAACATAAAAAAACAAAAAATTTACTAAGAGGTGTGGTTAGCGGCATTGGAGGGTATGGAAATTGTATCGGGATTCCAACAATTGCAGGTCAAACGAGTTTTGATAGCTCATATAATGGAAATATCTTGGTTAATGCAATGACCTTAGGTTTAGTTAAAAAGAATAAGATTTTTTACTCAAAAGCTGCAGGATTAAATAAACCTGTTATTTATGTGGGTTCAAAAACAGGTCGCGATGGAATTCATGGTGCCAGTATGGCTTCAGCAAGTTTTGATGAAAAAATTGAAGAAAAAAAACCTACTGTTCAGGTTGGCGATCCCTTCACAGAAAAATTATTACTTGAAGCATGTCTAGAATTAATGACTGGTGACTCCATTATTGCAATACAAGATATGGGGGCTGCAGGATTAACCTCTTCAAGTATAGAAATGGCCTCAAAAGGAAACCTGGGCATTGAAATAGATTTAAACAAGGTACCTACAAGAGAAGCAAGCATGACACCTTATGAAATTATGCTTTCTGAAAGCCAAGAGCGTATGTTGATTGTGCTTGAAAACGGTAAAGAGGAACAAGCTAAGAAAATTTTTGATAAGTGGAACTTAGATTTTGCTGTGATTGGTAAAACAACTAAGTCAAAAAAAATAGAACTTTTTTTTGATGATATGCAGGTTGCCAATATTCCTATAAATACATTGGTTGAGAATTCACCAATGTATGATCGTAAATGGAAAAAATCAAAATTACCTAAAAAAAATAAGATTAAAAAAGAAGACCTAAATAATTTAAAAATAATAGATGTATTAAAGAAAGTTTTATCAAATCCTAATGTATGCAGTAAAGAATGGATTTGGCAACAATATGACCATACAGTTATGGGAGACACGATCCAAAAACCTGGGGGTGACTCAGGTGTTGTGCGGGTTCACGGAACTAACAAAGCTGTAGCCGCATCTGTAGATTCTTCGGCTGTTTATTGTTGGGCACATCCTCTTACAGGGGGTAAGCAAGTAGTTTGTGAAAGTTTTAGAAATCTTATTTCAGTTGGAGCAAAACCTGTTGCAATAACAAATTGTTTAAATTTTGGTAGTCCAGAAAATGAAGAAAATATGGGCGAGTTTGTAGAGTGTGTTCAGGGGATTGGTGAAGCAAGTGAGTATCTCAAATTCCCAGTTGTTTCAGGTAATGTTTCTTTCTATAATCAGACAAAAGAAGTTGGAATTAAGCCTACTCCAACCATTGGTGGTGTTGGGTTGATAAAAGATTACCATAAAATGATTACCATGGACTTAAAAAAAGTTGGTAATCTTGTTCTGGTGATTGGTAAAACTGAAGGTCATATAGATCAAAGCTTATTTGCTAGAAATATTTTGGATGAAAAAAATGGCCCTCCTCCAGAAATAAATCTCTTCAATGAAAAAAATAATGGGGAAACTTTATTAAAATTAATTGATGATGAGTTGATTAAAAGTGCTCATGATGTTTCTTTGGGTGGGATTATTACTGCAATTAGCAAAATGTGTATCAAAGGAAATAAGGGAGTAAATCTTAAAAAACCTAAATATCTGATCAATGAAATAGAGTATTTTTTTGCTGAAGACCAAGGAAGGTATTTAATTGAAATAACCAAGAAAGATCACAAAAAAGTAACTGATATACTTGATAAAAATGCAGTTCATTTTGATGAACTTGGTACAATAAATGAAGATCAACTGTATATTAATGATAAGACAAAAGTTACAATTGACGAATTAAAAACTTCTAATACAAGTTGGTTAATTAATTTTATGAACAAATAATGGCAATGGATTTAAAAGAAATCGAGAATTTAATTAAAGAAGCCTTAGCAGATGCTATTGTTGAAATTCAAGATTTAGCAGGTGATGGTAATCATTACTCAGCTACAGTAACTTCATCTCAATTTTCAGGTAAAAGTAAAATTGAACAACATAAAATGGTATATAATTCTCTTAAAGGTAAAATGGGTAATGAATTACATGCGCTGGCAATTAAAACAAAGGAACAATAATGGATGATCAAACAAAAAATTTAATTCAAAATCATATTGATACAAAAGAAGTGTGTTTATTTATGAAGGGAACACCAGATGCGCCTCAATGTGGGTTTTCAATGGCAGTTACAAACATGCTAAAACTTCTTGAGATAAACTTTCAAAGTGTAAATGTTTTGGAAGATCAAAACATTAGAGAAGGAATTAAAGTTTTTAGTGATTGGCCTACTATCCCTCAACTATATATTAAAAAAGAATTTGTTGGTGGTTGTGACATTGTTAAAGAAATGTACGAAAATGGTGAGCTTAAAAAAATTCTTGAAGAAAAAAAGATTAATTTTAAAAAATAATCAACTCTTTTCAAAATATTTAATCTAAAATATTATCTAATTATATTTCTAAGCAATTTGGAAAAAAATTTTCTTATAAGGACTAATCTTGATATTTTTTCATAATCTTTAAGATCTTTTTCTATTATTTTAAATTTAATAGAATTTTCCCAATACAGTTCAAGAATTAAACTTTGTCTAAAATATTTAGAAAATTTTTTTATTGTTGAAACTGTAATTACAGGTTCTAAGTATTGGACTTTTTTTGATATTTGTAGTTCATTTTGATTATCATCAAATTCCATGTGCCATAAATGATCTTTCTTATTCTCAAAAACTAAATTATCCTCAAGAATTGTAGGTAACTCAATATAACCTCTTGATGATACTCTTTCTAATTCTTTAATAAAGAAATCTACATCAACTACATGCTCAAGCACATGAGAGGCTATCACGAAATCAAACTCTTTATCTTTAAAGGGTAAGGATTTTTCATATAATTTTATAAATTTTTTATCCTTATAAAAATTTGATAAATCTTGGACATCACAAATAACTGAAGCTCTATTATGAGCGTTATACCCACAGCCAATGTCAAGAATCTTCCAATTAGTGTTATTTTGTAAAAGACTATCTATGAACTCTTTTGAAGATCGTTTGATCAAAATTCTTATCTTGAGTAATACTCAATTACTAAATTTGGTTCCATCACGATTGGATAAGGTACTTCTTCAAATTTAGGAACTCTAACAAACTTTAATTTTTTATTTTTTTCATCCATTTTAATATATTCTGGAATTTCTCTTTCTTTATTAGCTAACGCAATATCAATGATTGCTAATTGTTTTGATTTATCTCTAATTTCAATTGAGTCCTCTTCTTTAACCACGTAACTCCCAATGTTAACTTTTTTTCCATTTACTTTGACATGTCCATGATTAATTAGTTGTCTTGATGAAAAAACTGTAGTTGCAAATTTAGCTCTATAGATAATTGCATCTAATCTTCTTTCTAAAAGACCAATTAGGTTTTCACTAGTATCACCTTTAAGCATAACGGCTTTTTTATAAATATTTCTAAATTGTCTCTCGTTAATATTGCCATAGTAAGCTTTTAGTTTTTGCTTAGCTTGTAATTGAACTCCATAATCGGAAGGTTTTCCTTTTCTACCTTGGCCATGTTGTCCGGGTCCATAATCTCTTTTATTAAAAGGACTTTTCGGTCTACCCCATAGGTTAACCTTCAATCTTCTATCTACTTTATGTTTAGAGTTTAATCTTTTTGTCATTCGAATATGGGGTTTATAAACTCACACATCAGTTTGTCAATCAACGTTTTTTACCTAAATTAGCAAATACGCTTGATAAAATACGGGTTTCTTTAGCTGATAATTCCATTCTATAGAAAATATTTCTTAGATTTTCCAACATAATTGGCTTCTTTTCATTTGGTTTAAAGAAATTTATTTCATCTAAGTTTTGAATACAAAGATTGGTCATTGAAAGTATCTCTTTTTTTGATGCTACTTTTACTTTTTTTGATTTTTTAAAGTTAGAAGTCTTAGAATTAATCATGCTTGAAACAAACTGAGCAATAATGATTAAACTGTGAGAAAGATTTAAAGATTTAAAATTAGGATTAGTTGGTATTTGTAATGTGCAGTTAGCATAACTTATCTCGTTATTAGATAATCCAGATGCTTCAGAGCCAAAAAGGAAGGCTACTTTTTTACTAAAATCTATTTCTTTTAAACCTTCCAATTGAATATGTTTGATATTTTTATTTCTAAATCTTGCTGATGTTGCAATAACATAGTCAATATTCTTTAAGGCAGGTTCTAAATTATCAAATACCTTGCTTGTTTTTATAATATTTTTAGCTCCTACTGATGTTGCTAAAATCTTATCATTTGGAAAAATTGGTTTTGGATCAATAACAATTAATTTTTGAAAATTAAAATTTTTCATTCCTCTTGCACAAGCACCTATATTTTCAGAAAGTTGGGGCTTATGTAAAATGAAAGTAATATTATTGGGTATCATAACTAATGATGTGTCAAAATTTACAAACTTGCAGGTGCCTTATCTTTAAATAATTTATAATCCAAGCTATCAACCAAAGCCTTAAATGAAGCATCAATTATGTTTGGTGACACCCCAATTGTAAACCAATTTACTCCTTTAGAGTCAGTGCTCTCAATAGATACTCTTGTTACTGCTTCTGTACCAGTATTTAAAATTCTAACTTTGTAATCTACTAGTTTCAAATCTTTTAGATACTCAGAATATTTTGCAAGTTTATTTACATTTTTTCTTATAGCGTTATCTAATGCATTTACAGGACCATTACCTTTACCTTCACACAATATCTTTTGACCATCCACTTCCAGTTGAGCTTTTGCATAAGAAATAATTTCACCTGCATTATCTTTCTTAACTGACACGTCATATTGATTAATTAATATGTATCTTGGAATTTCACCTATTAATCTTCTGGCTAATAATTCAAATGAAGCGTCCGCTCCATCATAACTGTATCCAATAAACTCTCTGTCTTTAACTTCTTCTAAAAGTTTTTTAATTTTTGGATCATTTTTTTCAATTTGAATCCCTATAGATTTTAACCTCGATATTATATTTGATTGACCAGCTTGATCTGATACTACAATATTTCTTGAATTTCCTACTTCCTCAGGGTCAATATGTTCATATGTTTTTGGATCTTTTTGAACTGCAGAAACATGCATCCCCCCTTTATGTGCAAATGCAGACGCACCAACATAAGGTAAATTTTTATTTGATTTTCTGTTTAAGAGTTCGTCTAATAATCTTGAACATTGAGTTAAATTTTTTAGATTTTCACGTTTAATATTAACTTCAAATTTTTCACTAAAGTCTTTTTTTAGAAATAAAGTAGGAATTAATGACATAAGGTTAGCATTTCCGCATCTTTCCCCTAGCCCATTTATTGTTCCTTGAATTTGTCTTGCTCCTGCTTGAACTGCAGTCAAGGTATTTGCCACAGCATTTTCAGTATCATTATGAGCATGTATACCTAAATTTTTACTTGGAATATGTTTTGTAACTTCAGATACAATCCTAAATACTTCGTGAGGAAGTGTTCCACCGTTCGTGTCGCACAATACGATCCATCTGGCACCTTGCTCGTAGGCTGCTTTTAAGCATTCTATAGCGTAATCTGGATTTGATTTATAGCCATCAAAAAAATGTTCAGCATCAAATGTGAACTCTTTTTTTGAGTTTACTATGTGTTTTGCACTTTCACTAATATTTTCAAGATTTTGCTCTTTTGTGATACCGAGGGCTACATCAACTTGAAAATCCCAAGATTTTCCAAATAAACATATTGAAGAACATTTTGAATTAATTAATGAAGATAACATTGGATCATTTTTTGCACTATGATCAGATTTTTTAGTCATACCAAAAGCAGTTAATTTAGCAGCTTTAAAATTATGATCTTTATTAAAAAATTCAGTATCTGTTGGATTGGCACCAGGCCAACCGCCTTCAATATAGTCAACACCTAGATTATCTAATGCTGTAGATATTTTTTGTTTGTCATCAATAGAGAAGTCAACTCCCTGTGTTTGCGCTCCATCTCTAAGAGTTGTATCAAATATATAAAGTTGTTCCTTGCTCATTTAAATTTCCAAATTGTTTTACCATCTTTATCTTCTATTAAAACACCTTTATCTAAAAGAAAGTTTCTAATTTTATCCGCTTCTTTATAATCCTTATTAATTCTTGCTTTATTTCTAAGATCAATTTTATTTACTATTTCAGCTTCTATTATATTTGCTTTTTCTTTTTTATGACTTAACCACTCTTTTTTTGTTTCATTAAGTAAACCAATAAAATTACAGGCTGTATTAAAGATTTTCTTATCGTTATCATTACCTTTAAGCGCTTTATCATAAAGTTTATGTAAATTGGCAATATATCCAGGAGTATTAATATCATCGTATAAAGGTTGCAATATATCTTCACTCAAATCACTTTTTGAAGGTACATAAACATTGTACCATTTATTAATAGTACTTTGACAATCATCTAATAATTTATCATTCCAGTCTAGTGGTTGTTTGTAATGTCCACTAATCAGAGCGAGTCTTAAAACTTGTCCGCTAATTTTTTTTCTAAAATCTTTTATTTTTAAAATATTTCCCTGTGATTTAGACATTTTCTCATTAGACATTGTAATGAAAGCATTATGTATCCAATAATTTGCAAGAAACTTAGTGTCATTTGCGCATCTCGATTGAGCTATTTCATTTTCATGATGTGGAAAAATTAAATCTATACCACCACCATGAATATCAAACTCTTTACCTAAAAAATTTTTTGACATAGCAGAACACTCTAAATGCCAACCAGGTCTACCTTTACCCCAGGGTGATTCCCATGAAGGTTCATTATCTGATGAAGGTTTCCATAAAACAAAATCTTCTGAATTTTTTTTGTTATCACTAACCTCTATCCGTGATCCAGCAATTAAGTCCTTTAATTTTTTATTTGATAGCTGTCCATAATCAGCAAACTTTTTAACTTCAAAATAAACATGTTTACTGCTGTCGTAAGCAAAACCTTTTTTTATTAATTCAGAAATCATTTTAATCATTAAATCAATATGTTCAGTTGCTTTAGGCTGTTGTGAGGGTTCTTCACAATTCAAATAATTACAGTCCTCGTTAAAACTTTGAACAACTTTTTCAGTTAATTCTGAAATAGATATCTTTTTTTCATTTGATGCTTTAATTATTTTATCATCTATGTCAGTTATATTTCTTATATAGGTTACTGATGAATATCTATTTTTCAGAATCTTAAAAAGAATATCAAAAATAACGATTGGTCTAGCATTACCAATATGTGGGTCATCATAAACAGTAGGACCACAAACGTACATACCAATGTTATTTTTATTAATTGGAATAAATTTTTCTTTTTTATTCGTAAGATTATTTGTTAAAAAAATATCTTTGTTCATTGTTTTAGAAATATACTTAATTTATAGATTTGTGAATCTATTTGATTAATTGGGAATTTTGCATACTGGAATGGGCTCCATTTTATGCAAATTTTCTTTTCTTATACTTTCGTATTTAGCTCTATTAGCTGAATTGAAATT
>CAJQSU010000008.1 GCA_905616435.1 uncultured Candidatus Pelagibacter sp.
ATGTGAAAGCTCGTAAATACAGGTTCTTTCGACACATACTACCGAAATATTTTTTAATAAAAGTTTAATAATTATTGCGTAAACATTCGCATAATGGTGATTTGATAGAATAATATTTTTTGAATAATCTTGTGAGATAATTTTTATTAGTTTTAAAATATTAATAAAAACATGCAAAAGTCTATCTTTATTGAATTCGTGTATGACTACTTTTTTGTTAAATTTTTTTTTATAATCACATTTCCTCAAACAGATTATATTGATGTTAAATTGATTAGCATCTAAAGAATTTATTAATCTAAACACAGAATTTCCAGCACCACTGAATTTAAATTTCGGAATTAAAACAATTAAATTTATTTTATTTTTCTGCAATTATTGCACCAACTTTTTTTGTAATTGTCATATATTTTTTATTTTTAAAAATTTCATGTAAATAGTCATCGAATTCTTTTTTGACATGATTTATGCTAGTATTTTTTAAAAAAGATTTATAAACACCTCTTTTATTTGTTACACTAGATATCATATAATTTAGATAAATTTCTTTTTTAGAAATTTTCAATTCATTCTTAAATTTTTTTAGTTTAGTTTTTTTAAACTCTTTTTTAACTTCTTTTAAAATTTTACTATCAAATCTAGAACTACCAACTAGTGGTGGTATTTTTTTTTTGGTTGCTTTTTCAAGCATTTTGTTAAAATCCAATTTATTATCTCTTAGGGGTCCGACTAAAATTAATTGACCTTTTTTTTTTAATATTTTTTTACTCTCTGACAAGGTTTTTTTAATATTTTTTGAATAATAAATTCCAAATAAACAAATTACTAAATCAAATTTTTCATCTGCAAATTTAAACTTTTTATTAAAGTTAAGTCTACTGTAAACTATATCTCTATTTCTATTTTTTTTTGCAATTTTTAATAGAGTATCGTTGGTATCTGTGGCAATTATTTTATGTTTAATTTTTTTTTCTTTAAAAAATTTTGAAAACTTAATAGTTTGAACTCCAGAACCACAAGCTAATTCTAAAATATTAAGATTTTTCTTATGCTTAACTAATTTTGCAACCCACTCAACCATGTCTTTCTGACCATATTGTGAATGAATATTAATCCTATTTTTTAAACTAGTCGCATCTTCTTTAAATTTAATCATGAAAAATTAGTTGTTTAATTGTTTTAACTCAATCATGAAAATTTATTTGCTTAATTGCCTGAAAAGCTTCCGCATATTTAACACCAATACACCCACCTCTAAATTTTGCTCTCGCAATTATTGAGTCATAATAGTTACTATATGTATTGTTTTTATTTTTAAAAACAGATTTATATTTATTTAAAGAATCAATTTTTTTCTTAATTTGTTTTGATATATCTAAGTATAGTGTTGGGTTAAAAACATTTGAATTAATACCACCTGGCAACATTGCCTCATAAAGATATAGTGAAATATTATTTTTTCTTAAAGCTGAATAAATAATTTTTGATAGTGTTTGATGATCCTGATGAGTATCATGTTCCCAACATGAAAAAACTATATCTGGTTTTAATTTAAAAATTAATTTATCAATAATTTGAATATATTTTCTATGATAACTAAATTCATATTGATTTATATTTAAAACAATAAGGTTGGCCCCAAGTATTTTAGCAGATTTCTTCTGTTCATTGAGTCTGTTATCTACCATGTATTGATTTTTTTCCCCTTGAATATTTTCAATTGGAATTATTGCAGTAACAATTGTAACTTTATTATCTTTTGACAGTTTTGCTATTGTTCCACCCATTGCTATTTCAGCATCATCTGCGTGAGGTGAAAAAACTACAATTTTTTTTTTTTTCATAATCAGTAAATATTAAAAATATTTCAAAAATCCCAGTAAAATATATCCAAAACTATCTTATTATATTTTTTTTAATAAATTATATTAATCTCTATAATTTAATTGTTTTAAACTCAACTTTAATATTGATTGTAAAATTGTCCTTTATTAATTTTGATATGTAATTAATCTTGACGTTGTTATGCTAAAGGATATAAAACATCATATTTTGGTAATGGGCGGTTAGCTCAGTTGGTAGAGCATCTCGTTTACACCGAGGGGGTCAAAGGTTCGAGTCCTTTACTGCCCACCAAAATAGATAAAAGTGGGGGTGTAGCTCAGTTGGTTAGAGCGATCGCCTGTCACGCGATAGGTCGAGGGTTCGAGTCCCTTCACTCCCGCCACTTACTTTTCTTCTAAATATTTATTAATTAGTAAAAACTGTATTTTATATAGTGTATATTTATCGAAATGTGACCTAACTACACTACATCAGATAATAAAAACTGATATATATCCCAGCATGTTTCCTGAATTTTTAAAAGAATATTTGCCAATTATACTTTTTTTAGTAATCGCTTTTGGATTAAGTGTAGCTTTTGTAATAATTAATTTTATTCTTTCTCCTAATAATCCTGATCCAGAGAAACTATCGGCTTATGAATGTGGATTTGAGCCATTTGAAGATTCAAGAGTGGAGTTTGATGTTAGATTTTATTTAGTTGCAATTCTTTTTATTATTTTCGATATAGAAATAGCGTTTCTTTTTCCATGGGCAATCTCTTTAGGAAATATTGGTTTGCTTGGCTTTACATCAATGATGATTTTTTTATTCATACTTACAGTTGGTTTTATATATGAGTGGAAAAAAGGTGCTTTAGACTGGGAATAAATCAAACTTAATGAATAATAAATTAGACAAAGTTCCTGAAGAGTTTAAAAAATTATCTGAAGATTTTAGTAAAAATGGTTTTATAACCACATCACTAAATAACTTGATTAATTGGTCTAGATCTGGCTCTCTGCACTGGATGACATTTGGTTTAGCATGTTGTGCAGTTGAAATGATGCAAACGGCAATGCCAAGATATGATCTTGAGAGATTTGGAGCAGCTCCTCGTGGTTCACCGAGACAGTCTGATGTGATGATTGTAGCTGGAACCTTAACTAATAAAATGGCACCGGCATTAAGAAAAGTTTATGATCAAATGCCAGAACCAAGATATGTAATATCCATGGGAAGCTGTGCAAACGGTGGAGGTTACTATCATTACTCTTATTCTGTTGTGAGAGGTTGTGATAGAATAGTTCCTGTCGATATATATGTTCCTGGCTGTCCACCTTCTGCAGAAGCTCTACTATACGGGATTCTTCAATTACAAAAAAAAATTAGAAACAAAGGTTCATTAAATAGATAATTATGAATACTTTAACTGAACTTGAAAAAAAAATAAATTCTGAACTTGCAACAAAAATAAACAGATCGGAAATAAAACATGATCAGTTATATATTGAGATAGATAAGGAAGATTTAATTGATGTAATTCTTTTTTTAAAAACAAATAAAGATACAAAATTTAGACAATTAATAGACATCACAGCAGTTGATTACCCAGAAAAAAGTCAAAGGTTTAAATTAGTTTACTTATTTTTAAGTCATGAGTTTAACCAAAGGATGATTGTAAGTTACAACGTAAATGAAAATGAGGTTATTAATTCATTAACATCAATTTTTCCTGCTGCAAATTGGATGGAAAGAGAAGTTTTTGATATGTATGGTGTAAATTTTAAAGACCATCCAGATTTAAGAAGAATTTTGACCGATTATGGATTTGAAGGTCACCCATTAAGAAAAGATTTCCCTTTAACAGGACACACGGAAGTTAGATATAGCGAAGAAGAAAAAAAAGTTGTCAGTGAACCAGTTAAACTAGAACAAAATTATAGAAATTTCGATTATGAAAGCCCATGGGAGGGCACAAAGTATATTAAAGAACAAACAGATAGTAATGACAAAAAAAATTAAAAATCTTAAGCTAAATTTTGGTCCACAGCATCCAGCTGCACATGGTGTTTTAAGATTAATATTAGAATTAGATGGTGAGGTGGTAGAAAAAGCAGACCCACATATTGGCTTGCTTCATCGAGGTACCGAAAAACTGATCGAAAACAAAACTTATATGCAAGCTGTGCCTTATTTTGATAGATTGGATTATGTTGCCCCAATGAATCAAGAGCACGCTTTTGCCTTAGCTATTGAGAAAATTTTAAAAATAGAAGTTCCTACAAGAGCTCAATATATCCGTGTTATGTTTTGCGAGATTGGCAGAATCCTAAGTCATATTTTAAATGTTACTACTCAAGCATTAGATGTTGGGGCGCTTACTCCATCTCTATGGGGTTTTGAAGAACGTGAAACATTGATGACTTTTTATGAAAGAGCTTCTGGATCAAGGCTACATGCAAATTATTTCAGAGCTGGTGGGGTTCATCAAGATTTACCAGCAGGACTTGAAGAAGATATCGCAAAATTTTGTGAGTCTTTTCCAAAAATTATAAATGATTTAGAAAGTCTATTAACTGATAATAGAATTTTTAAGCAAAGGAATGTTGATATTGGAATTGTAACTAAGCAGGATGCGCTAGATTATTCTTTTACAGGCGTAATGATTAGAGGATCGGGTGTTCCTTGGGATTTAAGAAAATCTCAACCTTATGAATGTTATGATCAACTAGATTTTAAAATACCCGTCGGTAAAAATGGAGATTGTTACGATCGTTATTTATGTAGAATTGAAGAGATGAAAGAGAGCGTTTCGATAATTAAACAATGTTTAGCAAAGATGGAAAAAGGACCAATTAAATCGCAAGATGGCAAGCTAAGTCCTCCTCCAAAAAAAGAATTAAAACAATCAATGGAGGCATTAATTCATCATTTTAAATTATTTACAGAAGGATATAGAGTTCCAAAAGATGAAATCTATACTGCTGTAGAAGCTCCAAAAGGAGAATTTGGGGTATATCTAATTTCTGATGGTTCAAGCAAACCTTACAAATGTAAAATTAGAGCACCAGGGTTTTCACATTTACAATCAATAGATTACTTAATTAAAGGACATATGTTGGCAGATGTTCCTGCTGTGCTGGGTTCTTTAGATATAGTTTTTGGTGAGGTTGATAGATGAGTTTAAGAAGACCAGCAAAAAACCAACCTGAAAATTTTGAATTCAACCGTTCTTCATTAGAGGCTGCCAATAATATTATTTCTAGGTATCCTAAAGGTAAGCAACAAAGTGCTGTAATGGCTTTACTTTATATCTCTCAAAAACAAAATAATAACTGGATCCCACTAGCTGCAATGAAGTATATCGGAAAATTTTTAGACATGCCCTACATTAAAGTTTATGAGGTAGCTACATTCTATACAATGTATAATTTATCACCAGTTGGAAAGTATTTTGTTCAAGTTTGTACGACAACACCATGTATGATTAGAGGAGCAAACCAATTAGTTGAGGCTTGTAAGGAAAAGATTTCTAAGAAGGAGTCAGAATTATCTAATGATAAAAGTTGCTCTTGGATGGAAGTTGAATGCTTGGGGGCATGTGTTAATGCACCTATGATGCAAATTAATGACGATTATTATGAAGACCTTGATAAAGAAAAAACGTTAAAGATTTTTGATAAAATTTTAAAAGGTGAGACACCCAAACCAGGATCATATAGAGGACGTGTTAACAATGAACCTGAGAACAACAGAAAAACACTTATGGATTTAAAAAATGCTTAAAGATCAAGATAGAATTTTTAGAAATTTATATAATGATAAAGGTTCAGATATAACCTCATCACAAAAAAGAGGTGATTGGGTTAATACAAAAGAAATAGCTGAAAAAGGAAGAGATTGGATAATTGAAGAGATTAAAACTTCACAACTTAGAGGTAGAGGTGGAGCTGGTTTCCCAACGGGATTAAAATGGTCTTTTGCACCTAAAGAAGTTGGTTCAAGACCACATTATTTAGTTATTAATGGGGACGAGTCAGAGCCTGGTACTTGTAAGGATAGAGATATCCTTAGATTTGAACCTCATAAATTAATTGAAGGATGTTTAATTGCATCATACGCAGTTCAAGCACATGTTTGCTACATTTATATAAGAGGTGAGTACTTTATAGATGGTCAAAAACTTCAAGCTGCAATAGATGAGGCGTATGAAAAAAAATTAATTGGTAAAAATGCTGCTGGAACTGGATGGGATTTAGATATTTACATTCATTATGGAGCAGGTGCATATATTTGTGGTGAAGAAACAGCCTTACTTGAGAGTATAGAGGGTAAAAAGGGTCAACCAAGATTAAAACCACCTTTTCCTGCTTTAATTGGTCTTTATGGTTGTCCGACAATCATAAATAACGTCGAAACAATTGCTGTAGTTCCAACAATTCTTAGAAGAGGTGGTAAATGGTTTGCATCTCTAGGCAGAGAAAGAAATACAGGCACTAAAATTTTCTGTATTTCTGGAAATGTAAACAATCCTTGTAATGTTGAAGAAGAAATGAATATACCTTTAAAAGAATTAATAGAAGTACATGCAGGTGGTGTTGTAGGTGGTTGGGATAATTTACAAGCTGTAATTCCTGGAGGTTCATCAATGCCATTAATACCTAAAGAAAAATGCGAAACATTGACTATGGATTTTGATTCTTTGATGGCTGAAAAAAGTGGATTAGGAACAGCTGGTATAGTTGTGATTAATAAAGATCAAGATATCATTAAATGTATGGCAAGAATTGCAAGATTTTATAAACACGAAAGTTGCGGACAGTGCACGCCATGTAGAGAGGGCACTGGCTGGATGTGGAGAATGTTAGAACGAATGGCAAATGGTGAGGCATCTAGAGATGAAATAGATATGTTGGGAGATGTTACAAACCAAATAGCTGGTCATACTATTTGTGCATTTGGTGAAGGTTCATCTTGGCCTGTTCAAGGATTACTTAGACATTTCTCAGGTGAAATTAAAAAAAGAAATAAATTTGATCCAATTATTAAAGAACAGAAAGATATACCTTATTTAGTTGATCAACACTTATTGGATAAAAATGCTTAAATTAAAAATAAACGATATTGATACAGAAGTAGAAGAAGGCTTAACAGTTCTTCAGGCTTGTGAAAAAGCTGGAGTAGAAATTCCTAGATTTTGTTATCACGAAAAATTGTCAATTGCCGGAAATTGTAGAATGTGTTTGGTTGAAATAGAAAAATCTCCAAAACCTATTGCTTCCTGTGCAATGCCTGCAGCAGAAGGTATGAACATTAAAACAAATACAGCGTTTGTAGAAAAAGCTAGAAAAGGTGTGATGGAATTTTTACTAGCAAATCATCCATTGGATTGCCCAGTTTGTGATCAAGGTGGTGAGTGTGATCTTCAAGACCAATCAATGTTCTATGGAGTTGATAAATCAAGATTTAAAGAGAACAAAAGATCAGTTCCAGAAAAAAATATGGGACCTTTAATTAAAACTCAAATGACACGATGTATTCATTGCACTAGATGCGTAAGATTTGCAACTGAAATTGCAGGAGCAACAGAAATTGGAGCTATCGGTAGAGGTGAGGATATGCAGATAACTACATATTTAGAACAATCTGTACAATCAGAATTATCAGGAAATGTTATTGATCTTTGTCCAGTTGGTGCACTTACTTCTAAACCTTATGTTTTTGAAGCTAGACCATGGGAGCTTAAAAAAACGGAGTCTATTGATGTTATGGATGCTGTCGGTTCAAATATTAGAGTTGATACTTATGGCTGGGAAGTAAAAAGAATTTTACCAATAATTAATGAAGATATTAATGAGGAATGGATATCAGATAAGACAAGATATGCTTGTGATGGCCTACTTAATCAGAGATTAGATACTCCGTATATTAAATATAATGGCAAATTTGAGCAAGCTAGCTGGGAAGAGGTGTATAAGATAATTAAATCAAAACTTGAAAACACACCAAAAGATAAAATAGCTGGTTTTGTAGGGGACCTTAATAATATGGAAAGTAGCTATATTTTTAAGGAGTTTTTTGATCGTACACTAAATTGTAATAATTACGAAAGTAGATCATCAAATTATTTTGTAGATAGAAGTAAAAGAGAAAATTATTTATTTAACTCATCAATTAATGGAATTGAAGAGTCTGATTTTATATTTTTAATTGGCTCAAATCCAAGATTTGAAGCTACAATTTTAAATGCTAGAATAAGAAAGTCTTTCGTTAATAATGATACAAAGATAATATCTCTAAATGATGTGGGTGATTTAACTTACCCTTATAAACATTTGGATGGACAAACAAAAACTTTAATTGAAATATTTGAAGGTAAAAATGATATTTCAAATAAGATTTTAAATTCTAAAAAACCTTTAATAATTTTAGGTGAATCATTCTTTAAAACTCAGTCCGCAAATTTTATATTTAATTTAATTAAAGAATATTTAAAAGATAACAATAAGATTTCAAATGAATGGAATTCTATCAATTCACTTTCAGTGGATGCCTCTACAGTAGGAAGTTTAGATTTGAATATTATTAATGATAAAAATGATCTATTTAATGAATTGAACAACCACCAACTTGATGTCGTTTATCTTTTAGGACAAGATAATCTTAGCTTTACAAAAAAAAATGAATTTGTAATTTATCAAGGAAGCCATGGAGATAAAGGTGCAGAAATAGCTGATATAATTTTACCTGGTGCTACTTATACTGAACAAAATGGACACTTCACTAATTTAGAAGGTAACTTACAAAAAGCATATAAAGCTTCTTATCCCCCGGGTGAAGCTAAAGAAGATTGGCAAATAATAAATGAACTCGCGGAATTTATGAATAATCGAAAACTATTTAATGATAAGGATGAACTAGAAAGCAGTATGTTTAATTACATTAATTTAAAAAAAGAAAATATTAATCTATTGAAACCAAAAACCCAAAAAAAAGAAAATTTTAAAAATGAGAATTTAAAAGTTCATTATAAAGATTATTATTTTTCTAACGTAATTGCTAGAGCTTCTAAAACAATGTTGGACTGCAATAATTCAAAATTAAATGTTAAGCGAACTGGAACTAACGGTTAATAATGGAATACATGAATATAATTTTTGAAGAGGTTTATAAAATTTTATTTTTACTTTTACCGGTTCTTGTGTCTGTTGCTATGATTGTGTGGTTAGATAGAAGAGTTTGGGCCTTTGTTCAAAAGAGGCAAGGACCAAATGTTGTAGGTCCTTTTGGTTTGCTTCAGTCTTTAGCTGATGCTCTTAAATATATGTTTAAAGAAATTATAATTCCAGCTAGTTCAAATAAAGTAATTTTTATTTTAGCTCCTATTGTAACAATGACTTTAGCATTAATTGCTTGGGCTGTAATACCATTCAGTGAAACGCAAGTTTTAGCAGATATTAATGTGGGAATTTTATACCTATTTGCTGTTTCTTCATTAGGAGTTTATGGAATTATAATGGGAGGATGGGCTTCAAATTCTAAATACCCTTTTTTGGGTGCAATTAGATCAGCAGCTCAAATGGTTTCTTATGAAGTTTCTATTGGCATTATTGTAATAAATGTTCTCCTATGTGTTGGTTCTTTAAATTTGAATGATATTGTTTTAGCACAACAAAAAATCTGGTTTGTAATACCTCTATTTCCGATGTTCGTGATTTTTTTTATTTCAGCATTAGCAGAAACTAATAGACCACCTTTTGATTTACCGGAAGCCGAAGCAGAGCTAGTTGCTGGATATCAGACTGAATACTCAGGTATGATGTATGCAATGTTTTGGTTAGGTGAGTATGCAAATATACTTTTAATGTGCGCTATGGGTTCTATATTATTTTTAGGAGGATGGTTATCTCCAATAGACCTGTATCCATTCAATTTTATTCCAGGGGCAATTTGGTTAATTTTTAAAATTCTAATTTTATTTGTTCTTTTTGCATTAGTTAAAGCGACTGTACCAAGGTATAGGTATGATCAATTAATGAGATTAGGATGGAAAATATTCTTGCCATTATCTTTGACTTGGCTCGTATTAACCGCAAGTTACTTATTTTATTTCAATCTACTTCCTATCAATAATTAAATGAAATTATCAAGATTTTTTAAAACTATTTTTATGACAGATTTTATGGGCGGTTTATTCATTGCTATCAGAGAAATATTTAGATCAAAAAAAACTATAAACTATCCTTTTGAGAAAGGAAAAATTAGCCCAAGATTTAGAGGTGAGCATGCTTTGCGCCGATATCCAGATGGAGAAGAAAGATGTATTGCTTGTAAATTATGTGAAGCAGTTTGTCCTGCTCAAGCTATTACAATTGAGTCTACACAACGTGATGATGGTAGCCGCAAAACCACTAGATACGATATAGATATGATGAAGTGTATTTATTGTGGTTTATGTGAGGAATCTTGTCCAGTAGATGCAATTGTGCAGGGCCCTAACTTTGAATTTTCTACAGAAACAAGAGAAGAGCTTTATTATACTAAAGAAAAATTACTGGATAATGGAGATAGATGGGAAAATATATTAGCTGCAAATATTAAAGCTGATAACCCTTATAGGTAGATCATTATGGCCCATGCAATTTTTTTTTATATATTCTCTGCTGTTGCAATAATCTCAGCAATAATGGTTACTGTGTCAAAAAATACTGTTCACTCAGTATTTTTTTTAATCTTAGATTTTATTAGCATTTCATGTTTGTTTATAATGATAGGAGCCGAGTTTCTTGGAATGATAATGCTAATTGTTTATGTAGGGGCTGTTGCTGTCTTATTTTTATTTGTAGTAATGATGTTGAACGTTGCACAACAAAAAAATCAGTGGTTTTTATCATCTGACAGTTCAGGACATATCCCGGTGGGTTTAATTATTAGTGCAATTATTTTTTTTGAGTTAATAATTGTGATAGGTGGGTGGAAGTATAAACCTGACTTATTTAATAAAGTTAATTCATCAACTATAGATACATTGAGCAATACCCATTCTTTAGGTCAAGTTTTATATACTGATTACATTCATGTTTTTCAGATCAGTGGAATGATATTATTAGTAGCTATGATTGGAGCAATTGTTCTTACTTTTAGAAAAAGAGAAGGTATTAAAACACAAAGCTATATTAAGCAAATTTCCCGAGAGAGATCAGAAGGTGTGGAAGTATTGAATGTAGAAACTAATAAGGGAGTTAGTGTAGATGATTGATATTGGATTAGGTCACTATTTAACTTTGGGAGCAATAATTTTTACCATAGGTATCATTGGAATTTTTTTAAATAGGAAAAACATTATAGTTATTTTAATGAGTATTGAATTAATACTTCTGGCTGTAAATATTAACCTGGTGTCTTTTTCAATTTATCTTGATGATCTGTCTGGTCAAGTTTTTACATTATTTATACTCACAGTTGCTGCTGCCGAAGCAGCAATAGGTTTAGCAATAATCGTTGTTTATTTTAGAAATTCAGGAACAATCCGTGTTGAAGAAATAGATAAACTTAAAGGTTAAAATGGAATTATTAATTTTATTATTACCTTTGATAGCTTCAATTATAGCAGGTTTTTTTGGAAGATATATTGGTGACAGAAATTCAGAGGTATTCACAAGTTTATTGGTATCAATAGCTGCAATTATTTCTTTCATGGTATTTTATAATGTTATTGTCAATCAGTATGAAAACAACATAATCATAGCTACATGGATTAGCTCTGGAACGCTTGATGTTAATTGGTCAATGAAAATTGACCCCTTATCTGCAGTAATGCTAGTTGTAGTCACTTCAATTTCTGCATTAGTTCATATTTATTCAATTGGCTACATGTCTCATGATCCACATAAGCCAAGATTTATGGCTTACTTATCCTTATTCACTTTTGCGATGTTAATGCTGGTAACCTCAGATAATTTTATTCAATTATTTTTTGGATGGGAAGGTGTTGGACTTTGTTCTTATTTTTTAATTGGATTTTGGTTTAAAAAAGAAACTGCTAATTCTGCTGCTATAAAAGCTTTTGTAGTAAATAGAGTGGGTGATCTTGGTCTTGCACTTGGGATTTTCTTAATATTTTACTTATTTGGAACAGTTAATTACTCAGAAGTATTTCTGCTAATACCCACAATAACTGATCAAAATTTAAATTTTTTAGGAATTCATATAAAAGCAATCGATTTAATTAGTTTATTATTATTTATTGGAGCGATGGGTAAATCAGCCCAAATTTTACTTCACACATGGTTACCAGACGCCATGGAAGGACCAACTCCTGTGTCTGCTTTGATACACGCTGCCACCATGGTTACTGCAGGTGTTTTTTTAGTAGTCCGATGTTCGCCAATATTTGAGTATTCAGAATTAGCTTTAAACGTAATAACCATTATTGGCATGACAACAGCTATATTCGCAGCGTCTGTTGCCTTGGTTCAAACTGATATAAAAAAAATAATTGCTTACTCAACATGTAGTCAACTAGGATATATGTTTTTTGCAACAGGTGTTGGAGCCTATAATGTTGCAATGTTTCATTTATTTACTCATGCTTTTTTTAAAGCATTATTATTTTTAGGCTCTGGTTCGGTAATTCACGCATTTAAAGACGAACAAAATATAAATGCAATGGGAGGTGTTTGGAAAAAATTACCTTATACATATACATTAATGATCATTGGAACCCTAGCATTGACAGGTTTCCCTTTTTTATCGGGATTTTATTCTAAAGATGCAATCATTGAGTTTGCATACTTAAGAGGAAACACCACCGGTTATTATGCGGCTGGAATAGGGATATTTACAGCTTTTTTAACATCAATTTATTCTTGGAGATTAATTTTTAAAACATTTCATGGCAACTATAATAACAAAAATATCAAAATTGATGAAACACATGAGTCCCCTTTAGTAATGTTAATTCCATTAATATTATTATCAATTGGAGCAATATTTGCAGGTTTTGCTTTTAAAGAATTATTTTTAGGTCAAGGGGGAGAAAATAATTTTTGGGGCCAATCCATTTTTTTTTTAAAACCATTAAGTAATGAACATCCTCCAACATGGTTTTTGATTTTAACACCTATATTAGTTACTATTTCTATACCAATTTCTTATTATTTATTTGTTAAGAATAAAATTTTGCCTGAAAAATTTGCAAGTATAAATCAACCTCTATATAGATTTTTGGTTAATAAATGGTATTTTGATGAGCTATATGAATTTATTTTTATAAAAACTTCTAAAAAGATAGGATTATTTTTGTGGAAAACATTTGATGTAAAAATCATTGATGGTTTTGGACCTGACGGAATTTCATTACTTATTAAAAAAATTTCAATGAAAGCCAACAAATTTCAAAGTGGATATATTTATCAATATGCATTTATCATGCTTTTGGGCCTTACCGCTTTACTCACTTTTTTAATTATTAAATAATGAATTTTCCTATTATTTCAGCATTAATATTACTGCCTACTATTGGGTCGATTTTTTTATTATTTTCAAAAAATAATAATGAAAATAATTTTACAGTAAAATATGTAGCTTTATTTACTTCAGTAGTTAATTTTTTGTTATCAATTTATCTTTGGTTCTTGTTTGATTCAAGTACATCTGAATTTCAGTTTATAGAAAATCGAAATTGGATAGTGGGATTAGTAAATTACAAAGTTGGTATTGATGGAATTTCAATATTGTTTGTTATTCTTACAACTTTTATAACTCCTCTCTGTATTATATCTGTTAATAATACTATTAAAGTTAGATTGAGAGATTTTCTAATAGCAATTTTAATCATGGAGTCCTTCATGATTGGAGTTTTTTGTTCCTTAGATTTGGTTGTTTTTTATTTATTTTTCGAAGCAGGTTTAATTCCTATGTTTTTAATTATTGGTATTTGGGGTGGGCCAAAAAGAGTTTACGCTGCATTTAAATTTTTTTTATATACTCTGCTTGGTTCAGTTTTAATGTTAGTAGCAATTATATCAATTTATTGGATTACTGGAACTACTGATGTTGTCCAATTATATGAAATTAGGATCGATGCCAAATATCAAAACTTATTATGGCTAGCATTTTTTAGTTCATTCGCTGTCAAAACACCAATGTGGCCAGTTCATACATGGTTACCTGATGCTCATGTTGAAGCTCCTACGGCAGGTTCGGTATTGCTTGCTGCCATCTTATTAAAAATGGCCGGATATGGATTTATTAGGTTTTCTCTTGGATTATTTCCAATAGCTTCAGAAGTTTTTACGCCTTTTATCTACACTTTAAGCGTCATAGCTATAGTTTTCACGTCATTAATTGCTTTAATGCAAGAAGATATGAAAAAACTGATAGCTTATTCTTCAGTAGCACATATGGGTTTTGTAACACTTGGTATTTTTACAATCCAACAACAGGGTATAGAAGGAAGTATTATTCAGATGATAAGTCACGGACTTGTATCTGCAGCACTCTTTCTTTGTGTGGGTGTGGTTTATGATCGTATGCACTCAAGATTAATTAATACATATGGAGGAATAGTCACAGTTATTCCAAAATATGCTGTTTTATTTATGATATTCACGTTAGCTGCTTTAGGTCTTCCTGGGACAAGTGGTTTTATTGGTGAGTTTTTAATTTTAATGGGTACTTTTAAAGATAATTTTTTAGTAGCTGTGATTGCAAGTTTAGGTGTTATTTTAGGTGCCGCTTACATGTTGTGGCTATATAAAAGAGTTGTTTTTGGAAAATTAGTAAACAAAGAACTAGAAAAAATGATTGATCTTGATAGATCAGAATATTTTATTTTAATAGCCTTGGCTATACCAACTTTAATTTTTGGATTTTATCCAGACCCTCTTTTAAGTACAATTGAAGTGTCAGTTAAAGATTTAATTGAAACATATAATTTAAACCTACTTTATAAACCATAATGGAAAATTTACATTTTGTCTTGCCTGAGATTTTTATCTCATTATCAATAATGTTTTTATTGATTTTAGGAGTATTTAAAAAAGATAGTTCAGTTTTAATACATAATTTTTCTCTAATAATTTTATTTATAGCAGCCGTTATTACTTTTAACGAAACTATAAATATTGAAAAAACATTTTTATTCAAAGGAAGTGTTGTAATCGATTATTTGTCATCTTTAATGAAAATAATTACTTTATTAACAGCATTTATTGTTTTGACTATATCAGTAAATTATTTAAAGGTTTTTAATATTTTAAAAATTGAATATCCAATTTTAATTCTAAGTTCTGTGCTTGGGATGATGATAATGATTAGTTCAAATGATTTAATAGTTTTTTATATGGGTCTTGAATTGCAATCATTAGCTTTATATGTTTTAGCAACATTTAATAGAGACAACTTGAAATCATCAGAAGCTGGATTGAAATATTTTGTTTTAAGTGCACTTTCTTCAGGGCTACTTTTATATGGTTGTTCATTAATATATGGATTTGCTGGTTCTACTAATTTTGATATTATAGCTGCTCAACTAAATTCAAATGAATATGTTTTAACATTTGGTATAGTTTTTGTATTAGTTGGTTTAGCGTTTAAGATATCTGCTGTTCCTTTTCATATGTGGGCTCCTGATGTATACGAAGGTTCACCTACAACGGTAACATTGTTTTTTACAATAGTTCCAAAAATTGCCGCATTAACAGTCTTTATTAGATTTTTATTTGTTCCATTCCTAAACTTAATTGATCAGTGGCAAATGATTATAGTTTTTCTATCAATTGCCTCAATGCTATTAGGAGCAGTAGCTGCCATTGGTCAAACTAATTTAAAAAGACTAATTGCTTATAGCTCTATTGGTCATATAGGCTACGTATTAGCAGGCTTGGCATCAGCATCAAATGAGGGGATACAAAGCTCAATTGCATATATAATTATTTATATAATAATGAATTTAGGGTTGTTTTCTTGTTTATTAATGATGAAAAGAAATAACGTATACTACGAAGATATAACCGAGTTATCTGGTATGTCCAAAAATCATCCCCTGTTATCTCTATCAATGTTAATAATTTTATTTTCATTAGCAGGAATACCTCCGTTGGCTGGTTTTTTTGCTAAATTTTACATCTTTAAATCAGTGATTGAACAATCAATGTATTTTTTAGCAATTGTAGGATTGTTATCCACTGTTGTGGCTGCCTTCTATTACTTGAGAATTATAAAGATAATTTATTTTGATCCTGAAAAAGAAAAATTTGATAAAGACCATAGTCCTTGGTTAAAATTTTCACTAACGTTTTCAACTATATTAATTCTTTTTTACTTCATTTTTCCAAGTCAACTTATTGAGGTTGTTTCAAAAATTAATATTATTTAATGAACATTAGAAGGTTTAATTTTAAGAAAGTTAATAGCACAAATAGTACAGCAATTAGAATTATAAAAAATTCAGAATTAGATTATGGGATGGTTGTTTCAGAAAAGCAAAAAGTTGGAAAAGGTCAATACGGTAGAAAATGGATATCATATAAAGGAAATTTATTTGTTAGTATTTTTTATAATGTCGATAATATTAATTTATCCATTAAAAAACTTACAATAATAAATTGCCTTCTTGTTAAAAAGTTAATTTCTAAATTTTGTAAAAAAAAAATTTTTTTTAAAAGTCCAAATGATTTATTGATAAATAAAAAAAAAATCAGTGGGATACTTCAGGAAACTATTATAAAAGATAATAAAAAATATTTAATTGTTGGAATAGGAATTAATATTATTAAAAGTCCAAATATTATAAAATATCCAACAACAAATCTTCTTGAAATCATTGGTAAGAAAATAGATTATAAAATAATGGTTAATCAGCTAAAATTAATTTTTGAAAAAAATTTTTCTAAGTATTTAAAAGCGAAAGCACAATAACTATGTATTTAATTGGCGATATCGGAAATAGTGAAATAAAGATTTGTTTGGTTAGCTCTAAAAAAAAGATTATAAAAAGAATTAATATTTCCTCTAAAGACATCTCTTTAACAAAAATAAAAAAAAAATTTATAAGTTTTTATAATTACTTTCCAAAAATAGAAAAAATATTATTTTGTAGTGTTGTCCCCAAATCATTTATTTTTATAAAAAAATTTTTGAAAACCAAAACTAAAGTCAGATGTTATGAAATTAAAGAATTAAATTTAGCATCATTGATTAAAATTAAAGTTAATTATAATCAAGTAGGATCGGATAGAGTTACTAACGCTGTAAGTTTAATTGATAATAAAAAAAACTTTATAATAATAGACTTAGGTACAGCTACTACTTTTGATGTTTTAATTAAAAATGATTATATTGGTGGTATAATTGCACCTGGTATTAAAATATCTTTAAACACCTTGTCTGATAAAGCTACCTTAATACCTAAAATTAATTTAAAAAAAGTTGATAAAGTAATTGGTAACAATACAATTACGGCTGTTAGATCAGGTTTTTTTTGGGGTTATGCGGGTTTGATTGACAATATTGTTAAATTAATTAAAAAAGAAACCAGAAAATCTTTTAAAGTCATTATTACAGGAGGATTCTCAAGTTTACTCAAAAACCCAATTAAAACGAAAGTTGTTGAAGACGAAGATATTACATTAAAAGGTCTAATTAAAATTTTAGAATTAATTATATGAAAGATGAATTACTTTTTTGTCCACTAGGTGGATCGGGTGAGATTGGCATGAACATGAACCTGTTTGCTTATGGGAAGCCAGGTGAGCACAAGTGGATTATGGTAGATATAGGTGTAACTTTTGCTGATGATACTCTACCGGGAATTGATTTAATTTATCCAGACCCAGGTTTTATAGTAGATAAAAAAGATGACCTATTAGGAATTGTTTTAACCCATGCACATGAAGATCATATTGGAGCAATTGCGCATCTTTGGCCTCAACTAGAATGTAAAATATTTGCCACACCGTTTACAGCTGTTTTGATTAAAGAAAAATTTAAAGAAAAGAATATAGACGTAACAAAATATCTTAAAATAGTTCAGCTAAATGGAACTATAGATTTAAACCCATTTAAAATAGAATATATAACTTTAACTCACTCAATTTTAGAACCGAATGGTCTTAGAATTGAGACACCTGCTGGTGTAATTCTTCATACAGGTGATTGGAAAATAGATCCTGAACCTTTAATTGGTGAAAAAACTAATACTAATCGACTTAAAGAAATAGGTAATGAAGGTGTTTTGGCAATGATCTGCGATTCTACAAATGTTTTTAGCATGGGTAAAGCTGGCTCTGAAGCTGATGTGAGAAAAAGTATGCTAAATATTATGAGTACTTTAAAAAAAAGAATTATTATTGCATCTTTTGCATCTAATGTAGCCCGTTTGGAAACGGCTTTTTATTGTGCTAAAAAAACGGGTCGACAAATAGCTTTGGTAGGAAGATCCATGCACAGAATATTTAAAGCCGCAAGACAATGTGGGTATTTAAAAGATGTTATTGAACCAATAGATGCACGTGAAGCAAAAAATATTTCAAGAGAAAAAATAGTTTATCTTTGTACAGGTAGCCAAGGGGAACCAATGGCTGCATTAATGAGAATTGCTAAATACACTCACCCAGATGTTTTTATTGAAAAAGACGATACAGTTATATTTTCATCTAAAATAATTCCTGGAAATGAAAAAAAGTTATACAATCTACAGAATCAGTTAGTGAAAGACGGTATAGAAGTTATATCTGAAGAAAGTGAGTTTGTTCATGTTTCTGGACATCCTAATAGAGATGATCTTCGAGAAATGTATGAGTGGGTAAAACCACAATGCGCCATACCTGTTCATGGTGAGCACCGTCATATGATAGAACACATGAAGTTTGCTAAAGAAATGAATGTTCCAAACCCTGTTCAGGTAGAAAATGGTGACATTGTTAAATTACACCCTGGTAAACCATATGTTTATGATAAAGCCCCAAGTGGCAGACTTTATCTTGATGGTAATATCAGCGTAGAAGAGGATGCTCCATCTATTAAAGATAGAAAGAATTTGAGTGCTAATGGGTATATTGAGGCCACTATTTTAATTACTGCTAAAGGTAATATTCATAAAAGACCCGTGTTAACCTTTAGAGGAATTCCTGTTGTTGATGTGGATGAGTTTGTTTATGGATTGGAAGATGTAATTGAAAAAATTACAAGAACTTTTAAATTAGGAAATAAAAAACAAGAATATAATTTAATTGATGCTCTTAAAATAGCCTGTAGAAAATTTTCAAAAGAACAAACAGGAAAAAAACCTTTTACGAATATTAATCTAGTAAAAATTTAATGAGCATTACTGGCTTAGCAATAATCTTTATTATTATATGGTGGACTGTTTTTTTTGTCATACTACCAATTGATGTAAATAGAGCAAAAATTGTTAAAATAGAAGGTGAGGACACGGGTTCTCCAGAAAACCCAAAAATGTTAAAAAAATTCCTTTATTGTACAGGCATAACTGCAGTTATTTTCACAATAATCTTTTTACTAATTAAATTTGAATATTTAAATTTAAGAAATATTATCAATTAAGATGTATTTATCAAAATCATTTATTCCAATTTTAAAAAATAATCCTTCAGAGGCTAAAATAAAGTCTCATCAATTAATGCTAAGAGTTGGTATGATAAAACAAGCTTCAGCAGGTATTTACTCATGGTTACCTCTCGGATTTAAAGTAATGAAAAAAATCGAAGATATAGTTCGCCAGGAACAAAATAAAATTGGCGCACAAGAGATTTTAATGCCTACGATTCAATCAAGTGAAATTTGGAAAGAAAGTGGGCGATATGATGACTATGGGGAAGAAATGCTTAGAATTAAAGATCGTCATAATAGAGAAATGCTTTACGGCCCAACAAATGAAGAACAGGTTACTGAGATTTTTAGAACATCAATCAAATCTTATAAATCCTTACCTCAACTTTTATATCATATACAATGGAAATTTAGAGATGAGATAAGACCTAGATTTGGAATTATGCGAGGTAGAGAGTTTTATATGAAGGATGCCTATTCATTTGATGTGACAGATGAAGATGCTTTCTTTTCTTATAATAAGTTTTTTTTATCATACTTGAGAACATTTAAAAGATTATCATTAACGGCGATTCCAATGGCTGCTGATACGGGACCTATTGGCGGTAATTTATCACATGAATTTATAATTCTAGCTGATACTGGTGAAAGTAAAATTTTTACTGACAAAAGAATTTTTGACTTAACAAGCGATGGTACTGAATTAGAGAAATCATCATTAGAAAACATGAGAAAAAAATATGAAAGATTTTACTCTGTAACAGATGAAAAATTTGACAAAGACGAATTTGAAAGAAAAGTATCAGAGGATAACAGGTTGATTACAAAAGGAATTGAAGTAGGTCATATTTTTTATTTTGGAGACAAGTATTCAAAAGCAATGGGTGCAGCTGTTGACTTGCCTGGGGGTAAAAAAGATTTTGTTAAAATGGGGTCGTATGGAATAGGTGTTTCAAGATTAGTAGGAGCAATAATAGAAGCTAAATATGATGAAAAAAATGAAATCATGAAATGGCCATTGTCTGTTGCCCCATATGATGTAGGGCTTATTCCAATGATTAATAAAAATGATATATCTGCGTTAGATAAAGCAAATAATATTTATACTGAATTAAATAAAAATAATATTGATACAATTATTGATGATACTGATGAAAATTATTCATCAAAAATAAAGAAAATGAATTTAATTGGTGTACCTTACCAAATTATTATTGGAAAAAAAACAGAAGGTGACCTTTTTGAGCTTAAAGAAACTGGTGGGGAAACTCAAAATTTATCTTTAGGTAGAATTATAGAAATTATAACCAAACAAAAAGCACCCAATTGATTTCTACGCTAGAAAAAGAGATTACATTTAGATTTTTAAAAGCTAGAAAAAAAGATGGTTTTTTAAATGTTATCTCAATTTTTTCATTTATAGGCATTAGCTTAGGTGTAGCAGTGCTTATTATTGTGATGTCAGTAATGAATGGTTTTAGAACTGAATTAATAAATAAAATTGTAGGTTTCAACTCACATATTACCGTTAAACCCTATGAACAATCGATAAAAATTAAAGAAATTGAAAATCGTAATTTAGAATTAATTTCAAAAAACTTGATATTAAGTAATTCAAGTGAGGCTATAATTATAAGAGAGCAAAATTCAAAAGGTATACTTTTAAGGGGATACCTTGAAAATGATTTTTCTAAACTGGAGTTAGTTAATAATAATAATTTTATTGGTCAAAATAAGATATTAGAAAAAAATTTTATATCAATTGGAATAGAGTTAAGTTTTAATCTTGATTTAAAAGTAGGTGATAGCATTACAATTATGTCATCAGCAGGTGTTGAAACAATTGTAGGAAGTTTACCCAAACAAAAAACTTTTGTAGTTTCGTCAATTTTTGATAGTGGGTTGGCTGACTTTGATAATAATATAATTTTTTTAAATTTAAATACACTCGAAGAATTTTCTAACCTTTCTTTAAAAGATCGTAACTTAGAAATTTATCTACTAAATCCACAAAAAATTGAAAAACAAAAAACTATCGTCCAAAACATTTTTCCAAATCATTTAGTTTTTACTTGGGCGGATATGAATAAATCTTTATTTTCAGCTTTAAAAGTTGAAAGAAATGTTATGTTTATAATTTTGTCTTTAATAATAATTGTAGCAGCTTTCAATATTATTTCAGGTCTAACAATTTTGGTTAAAAATAAAACTAAAGATATCGCTATACTTAAGTCAATTGGAGTATTAAATAATTCGATCATTAAGATATTTTTCTTAGTTGGAGTTATTATTGGAACATCGGCAACATTATTTGGAATCTTACTTGGTGTTACTTTTTCAATTTATGTTGAAAACATAAGAAAGTTTTTAAGTACAGTATTTGATTTAACTTTATTTCCTGAAGAAATTTATTTCTTAAGCAGTATGCCTTCAGAAATAAATATTAGTTCAATATTTTTAATTTCAA
>CAJQSU010000009.1 GCA_905616435.1 uncultured Candidatus Pelagibacter sp.
GCCAATCTGATCTTTTGCTTCTTTTATTAATCTTATTTTCTGATCTTTTGAAGACCAATTTCTTTTAATTTTACAAATTAGAAAAATAAAATTACTAATTATCTTTTTTCCATTTTCGGTATGAGTAACTTCGGGATGAAACTGAACACCAAAAAATTTACTTATTTTACTTTCTACTATAGCAAATTTCGAGTTTTCACTTGATGCAACTACTCTAAAAGTTTTTGGTAGTTTGGATACTTGGTCGGAATGACTCATCCACACTTTTTTTGTCTTTTTATTAAAAAAATTTTTGATTAATTGGCTTTCATGTTTTTTATGTATATTAGCTAAACCAAACTCTCTATTTTTTGATTGCTTAACCTTTCCACCATTAAATTTTGATAAGATTTGGTGCCCAAAGCAAATTCCTAAAATTGGTATTTCTAAATTTATAATTTTTTTATCAAATAAATCATTATTCAATTGATGAACATTTAAAGGCCCTCCCGACAAAATAATCCCTTTAATATTAGATCTAATTTGAGAACTCTTTATTTTTTTGTGACTGATCAACTCTGAAAATACTCCAAGTTCTCTTATTCTTCTAACTATTAGCTGGGTATACTGTGAGCCAAAATCTATGATTAAGATTTTGTCTAGATTTGAGTCAAGACTCATTTTTTGGTTCTAAATTTTCTAGATCATTTAATATTCTCTTATTTTCTTTACACAAATTTTTGCAAACTTTTGTAAATTTTTCTGACAATTCTTTTACTTTAGAATAATTAGTTTTTTCTAGACTAATTTCCATTAGCATAAGAATTGCCTCTTCATTAGCAGGATCAATTAATAGCGTTGTTTCTAAATTCTTTTCCTCTTTTTTTTTATTTTCTTCTTCTTTATAAATTTTTGCCAAATATAAATATGATTCTGAATGTTTTGGATTTAACACGATACTTCTTTCAAATAAAAATTTGGCTTCTTCATATTTTTTAGTTTTAAATAATTTTACTCCTTCAGCATAAAAGTTTTCTTTACTAAATGAAATATTAGAGAAATTAATTATAAAAACTATACAGGTAAAAATTTTAAGAAATTTAATCATTAGTATTGTGTGTCACTTTTTACTATATCAACATTATGCACCATACTTTCATAAAATCCAGCTTTTGTAATTTTTATAAATTGTGGTTTATTTCTTAAATATTTAATTTGTTTAGAACCCAAATAACCCATGGAAGACCTTAGTCCACCTATCAATTTATAAATAATACTCCCAACATCACCTTTATACTTTGAAAATCCTTCCACACCTTCTGGAACATATTTTGAAACGTCTTTTTGTTTTGATTGAAAATATCTATCAGCTGACCCTTTGTTCATTGCTCCAACAGATCCCATGCCTCTGAAACTTTTAAAAAATTTTCCATTTCTTTTAATTATTTTTCCAGGCGCTTCATTTGTTCCGGCAAACAAAGATCCTATCATTACAGCATCTGCTCCAGCCGCAAATGCCTTAGCTAAATCCCCAGAATATTTTATTCCTCCATCTGCAATAATCTTTACACTTTTATTTCTTATTCCATCTCTTACTGAAAGGATTGCACTAAGTTGTGGGACACCTATCCCGGCAACTAACCGTGTTGTGCAAATTGAACCTGGGCCTATTCCAACCTTAATAATATCCACACCTAAGTTTAATAAAAATTTAGCAGCTTCTGGTGTTGCAATATTTCCTGCACATAAAGCTGTTTTTTTATTCTTAATTTTTTTAATCAATTTAACAATTTCTGAAACCTTCTTTGTGTGACCGTGAGCTGTATCCACCACTATTAAATCAACACCTTCTTTTAAAATATCTTTTGCTCTTTTGAGTTCATTTGGACCTGCTCCTACTGCTGCTCCAACTAATAATTTGAGTTTTTTGACTTTTTTAATTTCTACGATTTGTTTTTTAATTTCTAAATTTCTATGGATAACTCCAATTCCCCCTGCTTTTGCGATAGCAATAGCCATCTCACTCTCTGTTACGGTGTCCATTGCTGATGATAATAATGGAATCTTTAGCTTTAGGTTTTCAGTTAATTTAATGCTCGTATCAACATCTGATGGCAGGATCTCTGAATATTTTGGCACTAGCGAAACATCGTCAAAGGTGAGTGCTTCTTTAATAGTAACCATGATAATTTATATACGATTCCTTTTATTTTTAAAGTGTCTATCGAAGTTTTTTACAAATTATAAAGCTTTCCTTGGATTCTTTCCTGCTAGCTTTGGGTTTAAATACCTTCACTTCTTTAAATATCTTTTTTCCTAGTGCTACAATTTCATTAAATGATGAACCTAAAAAAATTTTAGAGACAAAACGTCCTTCTTTCACCAGCATCTCTTTAGAAAAGTTCATTGCCTCCATTGCTAATTCACCAGTATAAATCGCGTCAATATCCTTTATACCTGTTGTATTAACAGCCATGTCTGACACAACAACATCAACTTTTGTTTTAAAAAATCCCTTAATCTTTTCTTGAGAATCTTGCTTAGTAAAATCGCCCTTAATTTGAATTATATTCTCAATTTTTTCCATGTCTTTTATATCAATTGAGACTATTCTTCCGCTCTTTACTGTCCTTGCAATATATTGAGACCAACTACCAGGTGATGCTCCCAAATCAATTACAGATATTCCATTTTTTAATATCTTAAATTTTTCATCTATTTCTATTAATTTATAAGCTGATCTTGCTCTATAGCCATCCACTTGAGACTGTCTAACATAAATATCTCTTTTTTGTTTATTGATCCAATTTTTTGAAATTCTATTTTTTTTCAATTAATTATTATATCTAAGACTTTTATGTGTTGTTATTTTATTTAAGTTTTCAATTTTAATCTTTACATCCTTGTCTACCCTCATGTCTTTACCATCTTTCCAGATTCCAGCCGCAAGATGCATTATACCTATTTTATAATTAGGTAAATAAGGTTCAACAAATGTTTTTTGTTGTTCATCATATTTTGGAAGTAAATTACTAGTAATCCAATTACAATTTAATGGTAAAAATTCTGTTTCTAAATCATCAATATATACTGATATATTAATTGCCAATCCCTCTGATCCAAAAATATTTCCAGCTTTTAAAGTCTTTGACAAATTATTTTGCCAAGAACTCCATCCTTTAGAGTTTTTTTCTAGTGAGAAAACTCCAATATTTATATGTGGTGCAAAAGCTAATTTTCTGGCTTTATCGTATCCAATTTTTGACTTCACGGCATGCTTAAAGTTTTGAGATTTAACAATTGCTAAGTTTCCAAATAACCAATTAACTTTTGAAGTTATTTTGTATCCTGGGCCAATCGTTTGCGTGATACCTAGTTTTCCATTATCACAGGCTTTAAAATATAATTCTACACAATGCCAATCGTTTACCCATGCATCACAATCTATCCATAAGTATTTTTCATAATTAGGAAAGTATTTTGGCAAAAATGCTCTTGAGACCTGACTTTTTAGCCATTCTTTACCTTTTACTTTATGGTCTGGTACTTCTATATCCCATTCAGCTGGTTTAATTTCATCAACTTTTTTTAGTAGTGCTTCTTTTTGTTTTACTTCTAAACCTGCATCTAAAATACAAATTGCAACATCCTTACTTTGTTTGAATTGTTTAATAGAGTCTATTAGTTCGTTTAATAAAGGATAATAATTGGCATCTGCCAGTGAAACAATTACGTTTTTTTTCATTAAAGTACATCCTCAAGATCGTCTTCTTCATCTGAGGTTATATTTTTTTCTTTTTTAATTTTTTTATAATGAAAATAACTAACTGGTATTAAGCAAAGATACATAATAGAGCTCACAGTTAAAATCTGGAATGTATAAACTAATAACGCACCAAAAAATAAGACTATTCCGAATAATAAAAATTTTGTCATTGCTCTTGGTATAACTATTTTTTTAAATGAATATGTTGGAATTGTACTAATTAAAAGTATTGAAACTATAATAAAGGATGATGGTACTAATAAATCATAATTAATTTTAAAAAGAAATTCTTCTAGTCCACTAAAACTTAAGACTAAAGGCATTAGAACAATTATTCCTCCCGCAGGTGATGGCATTCCCTCAAAAAAATTGTCTTTCCATGATGACTCTTCTTCAGAATTAATATTAAATCTTGCAAGTCTTAAGGCAACACAAACTACATATATTAAACAAACAAACCATCCTAACTTTTCTAAATACTGTAAATTCCAGAAATACATTATAAGAGCTGGAGCAACTCCAAAACTAATTACATCTCCTAATGAGTCTAATTCTTTACCCATTTTAGAAGTTCCTTTAATTAATCTTGCTATTCGACCATCCAATGCATCCATCAAACCTGCAAACAATATTGCAACAACTGCTATTGCAAATTTTCCATCTATTGCGAACTTTATCGAAGTTAAACCTATGCAAACACCAATTAAAGTAATTGCGTTTGGTAAAATCATTCTTGTTTTCTTTTCCTGAATAATTTTAAAGTTTTTTTGTGGTTGTTCCATAAACTATTTTTTAGCTAGCAAAGTTTCACCTGAAATTGCTATTTGACCAATTTTAACTAACGGTTCATAATTTTCATAATAAACATCTGCTCTACTTCCAAATCTTATCATTCCAATTCTTTCCCCTTGGCTTAGATCTTGATTTTTATTTGTTTCACAAACAATTCTTCGAGCAATAAGACCTGCTATTTGAACAACTACAATCTCATTTCCATGAACATCTTTAATCTTATAATAATTTCTTTCATTATCTTCACTAGCTTTATCTAGTGAAGCATTTAAAAATTTTCCTGGTTTGTATAATATTTCTTCTACTTGTCCTGCACATGGTGTTCTATTTACATGACAGTCAAAAATATTCATAAAAATACTAACTTTATTAAATTTTTTATTTTCTAATCCTAATTCTTTTGGACCATCAACCACTTCAACTTTAATTACTTCACCGTCAGCTGGACTTACTAAGTAATTATCATCTTCAATAATAACTCTTTCTGGATCTCTGAAAAAATAATAAACCCAAATAGTTATAACTAGCCCAACTAATCCTAAAAAGTTACTTAAGTTATAAAGAATGATTGTTAAGACGACAGCTATTACAATAAACTTGTAACCTTCGGAGTGAATTTTTGGAAATATTTTACTAAACATGTTCTTCTAATTGATAATTTTTGATTAATATGTATATAAAACAATAAAATTCAATTAATAAGATATATTTCGTATATATGAGCAAAATCAGTGTAAAAAATCCCGTTGTAGAGCTAGATGGAGATGAAATGACTAGAATAATCTGGGATTTCATAAAAAATAAATTAATTTTACCTTATCTTGATCTTGGCATCGAATACTACGATCTTGGCATGAAAAGTAGAGATAATACTGATGACCAAATTACAATTGATGCTGCTAATGCAATCAAAAAAATTGGGGTTGGTATTAAGTGTGCAACAATTACTCCAGATGAAGATCGTGTAACAGAATTTGACTTAAAAAAAATGTGGAGATCTCCAAATGGAACCATAAGAAATATCATTGGTGGAACTGTATTTAGAGAGCCAATAATATGCCAAAATATTCCTAAACTTGTTCCCTCATGGACAGACCCTGTAGTTATTGGAAGACATGCTTTTGGAGATCAATATAGAGCAACAGATTTTAAAGTTCCTGGTAAAGGTAAAATGGAAATTAAGTGGACATCAGAAGATGGTAAAAATGAAATTAAACATGAGGTATTCAATTTTACTGGTCCTGGAGTTGCGCTTTCAATGTACAATTTAGATAAGTCAATTGAAGACTTTGCAAGATCTTGTTTTAGCTACGGCTTGATGAAGAGGTGGCCAGTTTATCTTTCAACTAAAAATACGATTTTAAAAAAATACGATGGAAGATTTAAAGATATATTTCAAGAAATTTTTGAGAAAGAATATCAAGATGATTTTAAAAAAAATAACCTAACTTACGAACACAGGTTAATTGATGACATGGTTGCCTGTGCAATGAAGTGGAGTGGAAAATATATTTGGGCTTGTAAAAATTACGATGGGGATGTTCAGTCTGATACTATGGCACAAGGTTATGGTTCTTTAGGTTTAATGACAAGCACATTACTTACACCTGATGGAAAAATAATGGAAGCTGAAGCTGCACACGGGACAGTAACAAGGCACTATAGAATGCACCAACAAGGTAAAGAAACTTCAACAAACCCAATTGCTTCGATATTTGCCTGGACTAGAGGATTGGCTCATAGAGGGAAACTAGATGGTAATGATGAATTAATTAATTTTTCACTAACAGTTGAAAAAGTTTGTATTGAGTGTGTAGAAAGTGGAGCTATGACAAAAGATTTAGCTATTCTTGTAGGACCTTCAAGTAGATATCTAACTACCAATCAATTTTTAGATGAAATTGATAGCAATCTTAGAAAAAAATTAAATTAATTTTTTAAGCTTTTGAAAAGCTTCTTCTATTTTAGAGTGGTCTTGACCTCCAGCTTGAGCGAAATCTTTTCTTCCTCCACCACCTTTTCCACCAATAATTTCAGAGCCAATTTTAACAAATTGAACTGCATCAAATTTATCAGTTAACTTTTCAGTTACACCAACAGCTATACCAACTTTTTCATCTTTGTATGCAAAAGCAATCACAATACCTTCTTTTAATTCTTTTTTACCCTCATCCACAAGTCTTCTTAATTCTTTTGGTGGTAAGCCTTCAACTTTTTGAAGTCTCAATTTAACTCCATTAATTTCTTCGTTATTGATTATATTTTTGGATTTATCTTGTAGGATTGAATTAACTAATATTGTTTCTAATTGTCTTGATAAATTTTTAATTAAACTTTTTTGATCTGTTTCCTCTATGGATGGTTTTCCACCTAATTGTGTTATTTGTTGGCTTAAACCTATAATAATTTCATCACTTTTCTTTAGAGAAATATTGGATAATTTTTTTTTATTTTGTAGATAATCTTCTAACTGTTTATCTCTTAAAGCTTCTACCCTTCTAACACCCGAAGCAATTGAAGATTGGCTAATAATCTTAAATTTTCCAATATCTCCAATATTTTTAACATGTGTTCCACCACAAAGTTCGGTAGAAAAATATTTTCCATCCTCGCTACCCATTGAAAGAACTCTTACCTCATCACCATATTTTTCTCCAAACAGTGCTAGTGCACCGTTTTCAACAGCCTCATCAGGTGTCATCAATCGTGTTTTAACATCAGATTTAATTGAGATTATGGTATTTACAAGTTTTTCTATCTTGTCAATTTCTTCACTTAAAATTGGTTTCATATGACTAAAATCAAATCTCAATCTGCTGGGTTCAACTAAAGAACCTTTTTGAGTTACATGAGAGCCCAATACTCTTCTTAAGGACTCATGCAGTAGATGTGTTGCTGAATGATATGCGCGAGTATTATCTCTTATTTTAGAATTAATTTTTAATTCAACATTTTGATTTAATTTAATTGATCCGCTGATAACCTTTCCATAATGAATAAATAAATCTCCTAGTTTTTTTTGAACGTCCGTAACTTCAAATTTAAAATCATTTGTTGTAATTTCACCTATATCACTTACCTGACCACCAGACTCTGCATAAAATGGAGTTTGATTTACTATAATTATTCCTTCATCATTTTCTTTAAGTTCATTAATCTCTTTATTATTTTTTAAGAGTGATAACACTAAACCTTCGGCTTGATTTGTTTCATAGCCTAAGAATTCAGTTGACTGTAACTTATCTTTAATTCCAAACCAAATATCTTCAACTGCAGTATCACCAGACCCTTTCCAATTTTTCTTAGCAAGTTCTCTACTTTCTTTCATTAGAGATTGAAATTTATTATTATCAATCGATAAAGATTTATTTCTTAAAATATCCTCAGTTAAGTCTAATGGAAAACCATAAGTATCATATAATTTAAAAGCAACTTCACCAGGTAAAACTTTATCTATCTTGGTAATTTCATCATCTAAAATTTTTATACCTCTATCTAAAAGAACTAAAAATTTTTCCTCTTCCATTCTTAAAGTTTCTTTAATTAATGAATCTGCCCTCACTAGCTCAGGATAATTATCTGACATTTCATCTCTAAGAGTTTCAAATAAATTATAAAAGACTGGCTCCTTTGACCCAAGTAAGTGTGAATGTCTCATGCCTCTTCTCATAATTCTTCTAAGCACATAACCTCTTCCTTCATTAGAAGGTAATACTCCCTCAGCTATTAAAAAAGCACTAGCTCTTAAATGATCTGCTATAACTCTGAAGCTAGATTGGTTCGCCTGATCAGGTTTTTTTTTAACTATCTCAGCTAAAGAACTAATTAGTTTTTTGAAATGATCTGTTTCATAATTATCATGAGTTCCTTGTAGCAAAGCTGCAGTTCTCTCTAAACCCATTCCTGTATCTACGGAGGGTTTTGGAAGATCTATTCTTTTATCTTTAGTTATCTGCTCGTATTGCATAAAGACTAGATTCCAAATCTCAATAAAACGGTCACCATCCTCATCTTTAGTTCCTGGCAAGCCACCTTTAAGTTGATCGCCATGATCATAAAAAATTTCAGAACAGGGTCCACATGGTCCCGTCTCTCCCATCGACCAAAAATTATCAGATGATGAAATTTTGATTATTCGATCATCACTAAGACCTGCAATTTTCTTCCAAAAATTAAATGCTACATCATCATCATGATAAACTGTTACATAAAGTTTTTTTTTATCTATCCCAAAATCTTTAGTAATTAAATTCCACGCATAATGAATTGCTTGTTCTTTAAAATAATCTCCAAAAGAAAAATTACCTAGCATTTCAAAAAATGTGTGATGTCTAGGTGTATAGCCAACATTTTCTAAATCGTTATGTTTTCCTCCAGCTCTTACACATTTTTGAGATGTTGTTGCTCTTTTATAATCTCGTTTTTCAAGTCCTGTAAAAACATTTTTAAATTGAACCATTCCTGAGTTGGCAAACATCAACGTCGGGTCATTATTCGGGACTAAATTGCTAGACTCTACTATCTTATGATCGTTCTTTTCAAAATAATTTAAGAAGGTTTTTCTTATCTGATTTAAAGATTTGTCCGCCATATTTTTAAAATACAGCTTTTTTGTTTTATGTCTAGATAACTAAAAAAGGGAAAAAGGCGCTTAGAATAAGCGCCTTTTATAATTTAAAGATGACCTATAAATTAATTCTTTTTAGAAGGTGTTACTTCTTCTTTATTTTTTACTTCTGCATCTTCTACTTGATCTTTTGCAGCTTTTTCTGGGTCAAGAGGATTTCCTTCAATTTCTTTTGCTATTACTCCGGCTTTTTCCCTTATTGCCATTTCAATTTCAGCAGCTACCTTAGGGTTTTGCTCTAAATAAATTTTAGCATTTTCTCGACCTTGTCCAATTTTTTCACCCTTATATGCGTACCATGCACCAGATTTCTCAACCACTTCAGCTTTTGAGCCAAGATCAACTAGTTCACCAACTTTACTGATACCTTTTCCATACATTAAATCAAATTCTACAACTTTAAATGGTGGGGCTACTTTATTTTTAACTACTTTAACTCTTGTTGAGTTACCAATAATCTCTTCACCATTTTTAATTGCACCAATTCTTCTAATATCCATTCTTACAGATGAATAAAATTTAAGTGCATTTCCACCAGATGTAGTTTCTGGACTTCCAAACATTACTCCAATTTTCATTCTAATTTGATTAATAAAAATCATCATAGTGTTTGTGCTAGAGATTGAGCCTGTTAATTTTCTTAAAGCCTGACTCATTAATCTTGATTGAAGTCCTACGTGGTGATCTCCCATTTCTCCTTCAATTTCTGCTCTAGGAGTTAATGCTGCAACTGAATCTACAACAATAACAGAAACAGAGCCTGACTTAACTAATGTGTCAGCTATTTCTAAAGCTTGTTCTCCTGTATCTGGTTGTGAGATTAATAATTCTTCTGTATCTACTCCAAGTTTTTTTGCATAAACTGGATCTAACGCATGCTCCGCATCTATAAATGCACATATTCCACCCACTTTTTGAGCTTCTGCAACTACTTGTAAAGCTAAGGTTGTTTTTCCAGATGATTCCGGTCCATATACTTCAATAACTCTTCCTTTCGGCAATCCACCTATTCCAAGTGCCAGGTCTAAACTCAAAGAGCCTGTTGATACCGACTCAATGTCCATTGCTCTTCTTTCGCCCAATTTCATTACTGAACCTTTTCCAAAATTGTCAGTAATTTGTGCTATTGCAGCATCTAATGCTTTAATTTTTTCGCTACCTTCTGCTTGCTGTGCTTTTGTAGTTTTTACTACTTTTAGGTTGTTTTTAGGCATTTTTTTCCTTTTTTGTTAAAATAATTTTTACTCGAATCATGTTTTAAATGTACACATTTTGTTCTCATTAGCAAGATTAATTTATTTTGTACTAAAATCCCTAAAATTTACTGAATTTTTAAGTAATCGCTGTTTAGTAAGCCAATAGATTTAAGAAGGTTAAACTTTGAAAGAATGAAGTTTCTTTCTGAGTCTGCAAGAGAAATTTGGGCATTGAGAAGTAATGAGTTCGATTGAATTACCTCTAAGGTAGTTCTGCCTGCACCACTATCATATTCAGCTGTAATTCCTTCGTTTGCAAATTCTGCGGCTCTTGCTTGAGTTTGCACAGAGTTTAATAAACTCTTATTAGATTGGTAACCAGACCAAGCACTAGCAACATTTGTTTGATTTTGTTTAGTAACACTATCTAGAATTAATCTAAATCTTATCTCTAAACTTGAGCTTTTATTTAATAAAGCTAAATTTTTACCTCCTGAATAAAATGGCCAAGTAATTGTTGCTTTGAGGGTATCTTTTTCTCTTTCATCATAAGTTGCACTTAAATCATCTGTATAAGATCTTTCTAAAGATAAATTTGCAGTTGGAGCTAGATCTGATCTAGCAATAGTTTTATTTTTTTGGGCCTGCTCATATTCTAATTGAGCAATTATCAAATCAGGATTATTATTTTTAGATATTTCAATAGCTGAATTAAGACTTTCTGGTAAAGGATATTCGCTAATTGATTTTTTATCGAGAGATTTTGGATCATTTAAAGAACCAATTATATTTTCATAATTTAATCTGCCAGTTAATAATTCATTTTCAGCTTGAATTAATTTTGCTTGTGCTTCAGCTAATGATGATTCTGATTGAGACAAATCTGATAAAGTTATTTGTCCCCTTTCAACTCTAATTCTATCTGTTTCAACTTGTCTGCTTAGAAGCTCAACGTTATCTCTATTAATTTTTAATTTTTCATTTGCTAAAACTAAACCTGTATATGCTTCAGTTGTTTTATATAAAATATCCTGTTCTTTTTTTAATAATTTAACTTTTGCTAAATCTAAACCAATTTTACTTTTTGATAATTCTGCTCCTCTTCCAAAATCAATTAAAGTTTGTGAAATAGAAATAGATTTAGTTAAAGGGTCAACATCATTTATAGCGGCATCTCCACTTGATTGTTTTGTAAGTTTATTTGTATCTTCTTGGCTTTTTGAGCCTGATAAAGTTACTGTTGGTAAATAATTTCCCTGGGAAATCTTTAATTCTTGTTTTGAAATATTTATATTTTCTCTTTCGGCATTCAACTCAGAGTTATTTTTATATGCTTTTGATAACGCAACTGTGAAATTTTCTGCATTTAAATTTGAACTTATAAATAAAGATCCAAGTAATATTAATAAAAATTTTCTCATTTGTTTTTATATACTGCAGTTTTAATCTGATGGTTACTATTTAAATCAAGTATAATTGAAGCATACTTTGGCATACTCCTAAACATATTTTCTGTAATTCTTTGATAAGTCTGCATAAAACTTATTACATCACCTTTACCCATAATTTTATGATTGGATTTCTTTTTTGTTTTAAGCCAAAGTTTATGTTCTTGTTTTAACCTCCACTTTTGTAACAAATTAAAGTTTGTTGCTTTTAAATATATTAAACAATTTAGTTGTGAGTACAATTTTCTATATTTTGTTTTTAATTGATCATTTACATAATATCTCCATTTGTGCTTATGATCATTTGTTTTTTCAATAGAATTTATTGGTTTTTTTAAAGTATTTTTTTTTTCTGGCCTGGCCCCAACACACCAACCTTCAAATATTATCACATCTGGTTTTTTATCAATTTGATACCAAAACTTTTTAGAAAACCTATCATCTGTTGCTTTATTAAAACTGGGCAGTTTTATTTTTCTAAATTTATTCTTTTTAATTTCTCTAAAAAATTTCAACATTATATTGATATCGTGAGTACCTGGAACACCTCTTGTAAGTAACATGGGGTGTATTTTTTTTGATAATTCTATTCTTTCTTTTCTTGTTTTATAAAAGTCATCAATAGAAATTTTAAA
>CAJQSU010000010.1 GCA_905616435.1 uncultured Candidatus Pelagibacter sp.
TTTAACAAATTATTTACTTAAAAAACGATTATTTAATGAATTCTACTTATTTAAAAGTAACAAAAAGCTATCTAAATTAGTTGAATACAAAGAATTTAGTGGTTTAAAAATTCTTAAACAAACATATAAAAATAGACTAAAGTTAAAATCAAATTTTGGAAAAGATACTGTAACACTATACAAAAATTAGAATGTTTAATGGAATTATATACAATCAGGGTGTTGTAACAAAAATTGTAAAGAGACCAAAAGGATTAAATATCTTTATAAAAAGTAGCTTTAAACTAACTAATAAAGATCTTGGTCTATCAGTGTCATGTGATGGGGTGTGCCTAACTCTGATATCCTTAAAATCAAACATTATGGAATTTTATCTTTCAAAGGAGACTATCGTCAGGTCAAAATTTAGATTTTTAAAGATTAAAGATATTTTAAATCTTGAATTACCATTAAAATATGGAACAAAGATTTCAGGCCACATATGCCAAGGTCATGTTGACACTACTGGTGAAGTTTTAAGTATAAAAAAGATTGACAAATCTTATCTTTTTGATTTTGAAGTTGTTCCTAAAGAGAGAAGGCATTTAATAGAAAAAGCTTCAATATGTGTAAACGGGATATCGCTTACAATTTCAAAAGTTTCAAAAAAAGGGTTTCAAATTTGGGTGATACCACACACTTACAATGAAACAAATTTATCAAGTTTAAAGAAAAAAGGTTTAGTAAATATAGAGATAGATATCTTATCCAAATACGTTAGAAATTATTTTAATGACAAAAAATAATTTTACACCAATAGAAGGTATTATTAACATTGCTAAAAAAGGTGGCATGTTTATTTTGGTTGATGATGAGCAGAGAGAAAATGAAGGTGATTTGATTATTTCCACATCAAGCACAAATGCAAAAAATATAAACTTTATGGCTAAATATGGCCGTGGATTAATATGTTTGGCTTTAGATAGCACCCAAGCTAGAAGATTAAATTTATCTTTAATGTCAGCTAACAACCAATCAAGAAACAAAACAGCTTTTGCAGTTTCTATTGAGGCTAAAAAAGGTATCACAACAGGTATTTCAGCAAAAGATAGAGCTAAAACTATTAAGATTGCTTCAAAAAAAAATGTTAAAAAAAATGAAATTGTTTCCCCTGGTCATGTATTTCCTATAATTGCTAAAGACGGAGGTGTTTTAGTTAGAGCGGGTCATACAGAAGCGTCTGTAGATATATCTAAACTAGCTAAAAAAAATAATTCAGCTGTTATTTGTGAAATTATGAACGAAGATGGAACAATGGCTAAAGGTCAAGAGCTTTTTGATTTTGCAAAAAAACATAATCTAAAAATTGGTAAAATTGAAGACCTTATTGCTTACAGGCTTAAGAAAGAAAAATTAATAAGATTAAAAAAACAAAGTAATATTGATGTTAAAAATCAAAAATATAGTATCAGAATTTATGAAAATTTACTTGATGGGTCGGAACACTTCGCGTTAATCAAAGGTATTATAAAAAGAGGCATCACCCCAAGAGTTAGAGTAATATCTTCTAATGTTGTTCAAAATTATTTAATGAAACAGCAGTTACCAAATTCTTTCAATAAGACACTTAACTACTTTAAAAAATTTAATAATTGTGTCCTTGTTTTTATTAAGGATTCAAATCTTAGATCAGTCACACAAACTCTAAAAGATTATAAAAATAAAAACTTTTACAAAAAAGGAAAAGATAAACTAATTCGTAATTACGGTATTGGGGCTCAAATACTTAAAGATTTAAAAATTAAGAATATGACTTTAATTACAAAGTCACCGAAAAAAGTTATTGGTTTAGACGGTTATGGTATAAGGATAACTAAACAAGAAATTATTTAATGAAAAAAAAATATTTAATAGTTATTGCCAACTATTATGAAGATATTGCAATGGGTCTTCTTAAAAGCGCTTTAAATTTAATTCCTAAGTTAAATTCTATCAAAATTATTAAGGTGCCTGGGGTATTTGAAATTCCAGTGACTATTTCTAAAAATATTAAAAAGTATGATGGTTTTCTTGCACTTGGGTGCGTTATTAAAGGTGAAACACCGCATTTTGATTTTATATCGCAAGCATCGACCAATGCTGTAATGAATTTATCTGTAGAGAGTAAAAAACCAATTGGTAATGGCATAATAACTTGTCTGAATATGCATCAAGCAAAAGCTAGAAAAAAGAAGGGGGCAGAAGCTGCAAAAGCTGTAATTTCCATATTATCACAAAAATGAAAACTCATTATAATCCAAAAAATAATCCAAGAGTGATTATAATTCAAAAATTATATGGAAAATTTTTTAATGAAGATAATAATTTGGATTTTCCAAAACATAGATTTAAAAAATTCATAAAGGATATTGTTTTAGGCACTATAGAAAGAAATGATTTAATCCTTGATGAGTTAAATAGCAAACTTGGGGATAAATTTGTTTTAGAAAATCTTGATAAAGTTTTTCAAACAATTTTAAAAGCAGCAACATATGAGCTATTATACAAACCAAATACATCTATTAATATTATAATTAAAGAATATTTGAATTCATCAAATTTTTTTTTAGAAGACTCACAAACTAAATATCTAAATGCGTTGCTTGATAATATTGGAAAGCAGTTAAGAACTACTGATGCATGAATTTGAATTAATAAAGAAATATTTTTCAAAATTATCTAAATCCAACAAGTCCTCATTAAATCTAAATGATGATGTGTTTTTTGATAAAAAAAAAGGCTTAGTTGTTTCAATCGATACCTATAATCAAGGTAGTCATTTTTTAGATTTTACAAAACCAGACCTAGTAATTAAAAAAATTATTAGATCCTCATTATCTGATTTGATATGCAAAGGCGTCTTACCTAAATTTTATTTTATCTCTGGGTCAGGTAATAAAAAGACATTTTCAAAAAACAATTTATCTAAAATTTCCAAATCACTAGAACAAGAACAAAAAAGATATAAAATTTTCTTAGGTGGTGGTGATACTACATTTTCAAACAAATTAAGTTTTTCAATTACTTCTGTAGGTTATTCAAAAAGTATAGTTTATAGAAATAAAGCTAAATACAATGACGATATTTATGTAACTGGTAATTTAGGTGACAGTTTTATCGGTCTTCAAATTTTAACGAACAAAATCATGGTTAAAAAACAAATTAAAAATTATTTTGTTAACAAATATTATCACCCAAATATTCAGATAAATTTTACTAAAACATTACTTAGGTATGCAAATACATCAATAGATATATCTGATGGTTTAATTGCTGATTTGGAAAAAATGATTAATAAACAAAGTTTATCTTATATTCTTAATGAAGATGATATTCCCATTTCAAAAAATTTAATCAAATTAATTAAAAACAAAAGATTAAGCAAAACTAACTTAATATCTAAAGGAGATGATTATCAGGTCTTATTTACAGCTAATCCCACTAATGCTAGAATCATTTACAATACATCTAAAAATCTTGGTATTAAGATAACTAAGATTGGTAAAATTACCTCAGGTAGTAAAAAATCTATTCTTATTGACCAAAAAGGTATGCAAATAGTGATTAAAAACAAAGGTCACACACATCAATTTTAAAAAGTTAATTATTGTCTTTTTTAGCTTTTTTTGTATTGTCCGGGCTTAAAATTTATCAACGAACAACCTTAAGGTTTATATGAGCTCAACTGTCGAAACAATTTTATTATACACAATAGCAGCTGGTTTTTTATCCATTGTTTATGGATATTTTACTGGAAAAAATATTTTAAATTCAAGTAAAGGAAATTCTAAAATGCAAGAAATTGCATCAGCCATTCAAATTGGTGCTAAAGCTTATTTGGCCAGACAGTATAAGACTATAGCAATTGTTGGTGTTGTAGTTTTAGTTGTTATTGGTTTTGTGTTTTCCCCTTTAGTTGCTCTAGGTTATTTAATTGGTGCCACATTATCAGGTATAGCTGGTTATGTTGGTATGCTTGTTTCGGTAGAAGCTAACGTTAGAACTGCTGAAGCTTCTAGAAAAGGTTTAGCAAGTGGGCTTTCCGTTGCATTTAAGTCAGGTGCTGTAACAGGAATGCTTGTTGCTGGTTTAGCGTTATTATCTATTGCAGTTTATTATTATTTTTTATTAAAATTTGGAATTGATGAAAGAGAAATAGTTAATGCTCTTGTTGCGTTAGGTTTTGGTGCTTCGCTTATTTCTATTTTTGCTAGATTAGGTGGTGGAATTTTTACTAAAGGTGCTGATGTTGGTGCTGACTTAGTTGGCAAGGTTGAAGCAGGAATCCCAGAAGATGATCCTAGAAATCCAGCTGTAATTGCTGATAACGTTGGAGATAACGTTGGTGATTGTGCTGGAATGGCTGCTGACTTGTTTGAGACTTATGCCGTGACGATTGTTGCAACAATGGTTTTATCATCAATATTTTTTGTTGGTGATTTAAATATGATGATTTATCCTTTAACAATTGGTGGTGCATGTATTTTGACATCAATATTAGGAACTTTTTTTGTTAAACTTGGAAAAAGCAAAAATGTAATGAATGCCTTGTATAAAGGTTTTGTTGTATCTGCTGTTGGTTCATTAGCAATTTTATATCCTGTAACTGATTATGTAATTGGTTTTGCTAGTGAGTATAATGTTAACGGTAAAACTTTTAATGGTATGAACTTATACACGTGCGGAATAATTGGATTAGTTATTACAGGTTTATTAATTTGGATTACAGAATATTATACTGGAACAGATTATAAACCAGTGAGAAGTATTGCTAAATCATCAACAACTGGACATGGAACAAATGTTATTCAAGGTTTAGCTGTTTCTATGGAAGCTACTGCTGTACCTGCTTTGATAATCGTTGCCGGAATATTAGCAACAAATTCTATTGCAGGTCTTTATGGTATAGCAATAGCAGTCACTACAATGCTTGCATTGGCTGGTATGGTTGTTGCTCTTGATGCTTATGGTCCAGTTACTGATAATGCTGGTGGTATAGCTGAAATGTCTAAATTACCAAATAGTGTTAGAAAAACTACTGATGCATTAGATGCTGTAGGAAATACAACTAAAGCTGTTACTAAAGGTTATGCAATTGGTTCAGCAGGCTTAGGGGCATTAGTTTTATTTGCTGCTTATGTAGAGGACATCAAGCACTTTTCTGGTGTAGCTGGTTCAAATTTAGAAGGAATAGTTGTTACTTTTGATTTATCAAACCCTTATGTTGTTGTTGGTTTATTAATTGGTGGAATGCTTCCATATTTATTTGGTTCAATGGGAATGCAAGCTGTTGGTAGAGCAGGGGCAGCTGTAGTTGTTGAGGTAAGAAGGCAATTTAAAAAATTTCCTGGTATAATGAAACGTAAACAAAAACCTGATTATGCAAGGCTTGTAGATTTATTGACTGCAGCTGCAATTAGGGAGATGATTATACCTTCGTTATTACCCGTCTTATCTCCAATTGTTTTATATTTTATAATTTATGCAATAGGTGGTCAGGTTGCTGCTCTAGCATCTGTGGGCGCAATGTTATTAGGTGTAATTATAACAGGTTTATTTGTTGCCTTATCTATGACAGCAGGTGGTGGTGCTTGGGATAATGCAAAAAAATATATAGAAGATGGAAATCATGGTGGAAAAGGATCAGAAGCTCATAAGGCGGCCGTTACAGGTGATACTGTTGGTGATCCTTATAAAGATACAGCTGGTCCAGCTATAAACCCAATGATTAAGATTACTAACATTGTTGCGTTATTATTACTGGCAGTTATTGCTGGCTAATTTTATAATTATTCTTTGATCCTCTTTTTACCGAGAGGATCATCTATTTTTTGTCTTACTGAATTTAAAAAGCTATATATAAAAGTTCTTTTTGAAAAGTTAGTTCCCGTTGTATCCTTATCAAAATCAATTTGATTCATATCATCTTTATTAAAAAAATTTTTACTTAAAAGAATTCCAGTATTGTCAATTTCAAGAACCAAAACATCATTTTTAATCAATTTTTTTTTACCTAATTTTGTAAGTCTTGAACTGCTGGTTTTACGCTCTATATATATGTATATTTCGTTATCGAATGAGCTTTTTGTAGAAGGTGGTCCTATTAATCTAATTATATCGTTTGTATTTGTGTAATTAATTTTAAGTTCAGTTTGTTTTTTTTCTAAATTATGTACTCCATGATGTTGAATAATTTTATTTAAAGAACAACTTGATAATAATAATAATGATAGTAATAATAACTTTTTCATGAAATCTGAATACCTTAATTTTTATAATAATTTGATAAAATTAACCACAAATAAATCTTTATACAAAGGTGTTTTCAACAAACAAGATAGTTTTAGTGATAGATTGACTTTATTTTTATTGCATTTTGCTTTTATTCTTAAGGAGTTTAAAAGTGACAAAATTGATGATATTGATAAAAAATTACAAGAATTATATGATTTTAATTTTAGACAACTAGAATTGAGTATTAGGGAAATAGGTTATGGAGATCAGTCTATTAATAAAAAGATGAAAGATTACATTAATTTATTTCATAGCATCATATCAGAAATACATTTTTGGAATGAGCTAGAATTGATTAAAAAAAAAGAAAAGTTGTCTATGTTTTTGCAAAATTTTGATGATATTGAATATTTCGTTGATTATTTTAACAATTTTAGCAAAGATCTTTCAAAAAATAATTTGAATTCTTATCTAAAAAGTGTAAATAGTCACTAATTATGGCTGTACCAAAACGAAAACAATCACCTTCAAGAACTGGAATGCGGAGAGCTCAAAATATGAAGTTTTCTTCTAAAAATATTGTTGAGGATAAGAAATCTGGTGAATATAGATTATCACATCATTTAGACTTAAAAACAGGTATGTACAAAGGTCGACAAGTTTTAGACCCCAAAGAATAATTATTATTAATACATGGCATCAATGATTAAAATTGCAGTTGATGCAATGGGTGGTGACAACTCACCTGAAAAAGTAATAAATGGTATTATTCATCACTACGCTACAAATAAAGATATTTTTTATAAAATTTTTGGTGATGAACAGAAGATTGTTAAATATATAAAAAATAAAATTAATAAAGATAATTATCTAATAGTTAATACTTTAAATATAGTGTCGAGTGAAGACAGTCCATTGGAAGCTGCAAAAAGAGGTAAAGATACCAGCATGTGGTTAGCGGTCGAAAGCGTTAAAAAGAAAGATTGTGATATTGTTATTTCTGCTGGTAATACTGGTGCATTCCTGGTCATTTCAAAACTAAATTTAAAGATGATTGAAAATATAGATAAACCAGCTTTGTCAGCTTTATGGCCCAATAAAAAAGGAATGAGTGTAGTGCTAGATCTTGGTGCTAATATTGAATGTAGTTCAAAAAATTTATTTGATTTTTCAATAATGGGTGCGTCTTTATATAAATCTTTGTACCCTCAAGAAACTCCAAATGTAGCATTGCTAAATATCGGATCAGAAGAACTCAAAGGCAATGAAACAATCAAGGAAACTTATAAAATATTAAATGAAAAAAAATCTAAATATTTTAATTTTGATGGATATATAGAAGGCAATCAATTAATGCATGGAAATGTAAATGTAATAGTTTCAGATGGTTTCACGGGTAACGTCGCCCTTAAAACTGCAGAAGGCACTGCAAATTTTGTGATAGATGAACTCAAAAAAGCTCTAAGTGGAACATTAATTGGAAAAATTTCTTCATTATTAAATATTTCAAATTTGAAAAAATTTAAAAAAAGATTGGATCCGAGGTTATATAATGGTGCAATTTTTATTGGTTTGGACTCTCCAGTTGTAAAAAGTCACGGTGGTACAGATTATATTGGTTTTTCTAACTCACTTGATGTTTGTTGCAGAATAATTAAAGGTGATCTAATAGAAAAGATTAAGAAAAATATTTAGATATGAGAATTAACTTAACTAAAAAAGATTTAGTTAACTTAATTTATATGCAAATAGGGTTCTCAAAAAAGATTTCTGTAAACCTTATTGATGACTTTTTTCTAACAATTGTTG
>CAJQSU010000011.1 GCA_905616435.1 uncultured Candidatus Pelagibacter sp.
AATAAAGGAAAAACAAAATGAAAATCAGAAATATAATCATCACATTAGTTTCTGCAATCGCCCTTTTAATTTCAGCTTCAACGACATCATTTGCAAAAGTTGTTGGAGATAAAATTGTACTAGGTGCAGCTGTTTCATTAACTGGAAAATACTCATCAAATGGTGTTCATACTCAAAATGGCTATAACTTAGCAGTGGAGAGAATTAACAGCATGGGTGGTGTTAAGGTTGGTGGAAAAACTTACAAGTTTGAAATCATTTATTACGATGATGAGTCAAACTCAGGAAGAGCTGCTCAGCTTGCAGAAAGATTAATTCAACAAGATGGTGTTCAGTTCATGCTTGGGCCATACAGCTCAGGACTTACAAAAGCTATGGCACCTGTAACTGAAAAATATGAAGTTCCTATGGTTGAAGCAAACGGTGCATCTAGATCGTTATTCACTAAAGGATACAAATATTTATTTGCAGTACTAGCTCCAGCAAATTTATATCTTGATGTAGCAATTGATCTTGCTGTTGAAAAAAATGGTGGAAAACCAGTTAAGATTGCAATGGCATTTGAACAAGATGCTTTCTCACAAGATGTGAGATTGGGTATTGTTGAAGCTGCTGAAAGAACAGGTTCTAAAATCATTATAGATGACAAGTTACCAAAAGAGCTTAACGATATGGCTGCTACTTTATCTAAAGTAAAGGCTACTAATCCAGATGTTCTTGTAGTTTCAGGTCATACCAAAGGTGCTTTGACAGCGATTAGACAAATTTCAGAGATGAAAGTTGATGTGAAAATGCTAGCAATGACTCACTGCGATGCTGCTAAATTATCTAAGCAACATGGTAAAGCTTCCGAGTATGCACTCTGTGCTTCTCAGTGGCATAAATCCCTATCATACAAAGATAAATTCTTTGGTGGTGGTATGAAATATGACGCTGACTTTACTAAAGAGTTTGGATATGCACCGCCATACCAAGCTGCAGAATCATCTGCTGCTTTATTAGTCTACAAAGATGCGTTCGAAAGAGCACAATCATTTGATACTAAAAAAGTTAGAGATGCTTTAGCTGCAACTGATATGCAAACTTTTTATGGAAACATAAAATTTGCTGAGGGTGGACAGAACGTATCTAAGCCAATGGTACTTTTTCAAGTATCATGTAACGATGATGGTAGTAAGTGTGAAAACAAAGTTGTTGCCCCTACGAAATGGGCATCTGCTGAGTTGGTACACCCAATCCCATCTTGGTCAAAAAGATAATACCTAATATGTAAAATGCTCCCTAGTAATAGGGGGCATTTTTTATAAATATCTAAAAAATTTATGGATTTATTAATTTTCCAAGCTCCTATTTTAATGGTTCAAGCGTCAATGGATGGAATACTTCTTGGTATTCTATTTGCACTAATTGCTTACGGAATGGCATTGCAGTGGGGAGTAATGAACATAATTAACATTGCTCAAGGAGAATTAGTAATAATGGGTGGATACATTGCATATTTTATGTATTTATCAGGAATTCACCCAGCCTTTGGAGTAATTGTGTCACCAATCATTATGTATTGTGTCGGTTGGGGAATGTACAAACTTGTTATTAATAAAGTTGTCGATAAAGATTTGTTCACTTCAATACTTGCTACATTTGGAATTAGTATTTTAGCTCAACAACTAATGAATTTTGCATTTGGTGCAGACGTAGTAGTCGCTCAGTCAAATTTTGGAACAACAATGTTATTTAACAATTCAGTTACACTTCCTAACGCAAAAATATTCTCAGGAGCAGTTTGTGTAATATCTGCAATTATTCTTGTCATCTACATGAAGAAATCGAAATTAGGAAGAGCAATTAGAGCAACCGCTCAAAACGCAAGAGCAGCAAAAATTTTAGGTGTTGATACTGAGAAAGTTTATGCAGCAACTTTTGGTATTAATGCAGCTTTATGTGGAATAGCAGGAGCATGTATTGCAATCACATTTACACTTCACCCTTATACGGGATTACCTTACACAGTTAGATCTTTCATGATTGTAATTATTGCAGGGCTTGGAAATTTACCAGCTGTTGCAATATCTGGTATGGGTCTAGGAGTATTTGAGGAATGGTCAGATTACTTGCTCGGTACAGAATTTAGAATTGCAGCAGTATTCTCGCTACTAGTCATCATACTAGTCTACAGAAGATTCAAGTTAGCAAGAAAAAGAGAGTATCTAAAATAATGAAAAAAATAATCTTAATAATAATTACAATTCTTTTTACAACAATCGTTCATGCAGACCATTATAAAAAAAAGATTAATATAAAAGAGTTTAGCCCCAATCAGCACTGTTCCAAAAAAAAATCACTTTTAGTACCAGCCTCTAAAGTATTTCCAGGAGGTGAGTTTATTAAATTTAATTCTTATACAGGCTTTGATCAAAGAGCTGTAATTGTTGGTGCACATAAAAAACATCCAATAGAAATTACTAGCTATCTATTATTACCAGAAGGATCGGGTAAAGTTCCGATTGTTATTTGGGCACATGCAAGTGGTGGAGCAGATGCTTACATCTTTAGTGAGTTTATAAATAGTGGCCAAAAAAAACTTTTAGACTTGGGTATTGGCGTAATGTTTGTAGATAACTTTTGTAGCAGAGGTGTAACAAGTACGTGGAGAGATCAATCCAAAGCTACTATTGCTTCTGCAGCTATAGATACAATGATGGCTTATAAGGTTTTGAAAACTCATCCAAGATCAAATGGCAAGATAGGTCTAACTGGACACTCAAGAGGGGGAACTAATGCTCTTATGGTTTCTGATGTTAAGTTTACATCTTTGTTTTTAGAAGGAACAGAAGGTTTTGATGCAATTATAGGTGAGGCAGCTGAATGTAGAATGTCAGGTTTATTTTTAGAACCTGAAATTACAAGTAATACTAAAATGCTTTATGTTCATGGAAGTATAGATAATCTTACTTTAGCTAAACCTTGTGAAGAACATGTAAAAAAAATTAAAGCTAAACCAGGACAAATAAAAATTGATATTAAAGAAGGTTGGCATCATGATTGGCATGCTGGATACAAACCAAAAAAAGTAAAGGCAATGACTATGCATACTTGTCCTGCTGTTCGTATAGATAATGAAGGAAATGTAACTGGGCCAATTGTTGATTTAGGTTTAAAGAAATATAAACTTTTTGCTTCTCAAGCTGAATGGATAAAAGCAACTGAAGATGAACCAAAAAAAACAATGAAAGCAGTTTTTAAAATGTTTAAGAAAGAAAAATGTTTAAAAAGAGGTGTAACAATAGGTGGTATGCACGGAGAAGAATATCTACCTCAGTTTATAAACTTCTTTAAAGAAAATTTATCATAATGAATAAAAATACTTTATTATATGCTGGTTTGATAATTTTTGGTTTAGCTGGAGCATTCATATTCCCAGCTTATAAGCTTCAGTTATCATTTCTTTATATATTAATTGTATTAGCTATGACTTGGGATGTTCAAGGTGGACAGATGGGTTACAATACTTTTGGAAATATTTTATTCTTTGGAGTTGGAATGTATGTTGCCTCAAGTACACAAATAGCAATGTTCTTTTCGCTTGCTGAATGGACAGATGCAGGTGGTGAAAAAACTTTTGTTCATACTATCCCTCAATTTTTTCAAGGTTTTGGAGTTGGTATATTGTTAGCAGGAATTATTCCGACAATAATTGCAGGAGTGATTGGTTATGGAATTTTGGGTTTAAGAGGACACTACTTTGCAATTTGTACTTTGGCATTAGGAATTGCTGCAGGTGAACTTGCGGGTGGGATTGAGATTATCGGTGCAGGTCAAGGTATGACTGTTCCAGTTTGGCCAAAAGGATTTGGATCTAATGCATCGTCTTCACAATTTTTATATTATCTAAGTTTTACTTTAGCACTTGTAACATTTGTTACTCTAAAATGGGCTTACAGCACAAGATTTGGTTTAGTTTTAAATGCGATAAGAGACAATGAAGACAAAGCTGAAGCAATGGGAATTCATACAATGAGATACAAAATTATTGGCTGGATGGTTTCTGCATTCTTTGTTGGAATAGCAGGAGGATTAATGGGTCATATTAACGGATACATTGAACCAACTGAAATTGCATTTGCTGGTCCAACGTTTGGTGTATTTATGGTTTTAATGGCAATCCTTGGTGGTAAAGGAACTTTATGGGGTCCACTAGTTGGTGCAACTTTATTTCATTTATTTAAAGAAGGCTTTTGGACTTATTTCTTAGGTTGGCAGTATGTAGCTCTAGGAGTTTTAATTATTGTGATCGTAGTTTATTTTCCAGAAGGTGTAATGGGATGGTTAAGAGAAAAGTATCCTGAAAGATTTGGTGAAGTTGTTGATGAAGCTGATCTAAAAGCACAGGTAGAATTAAAGTAATGGCTATATTAGATATATCAAATGTAAGTAAGTCTTTTGGTGGTGTTAAAGCCAACGTTGATATTTCAATGTCAGTTGAACAAGGTGAAATCGTTGGATTAATTGGTCCAAATGGATCTGGTAAAACTACTTTATTTAACTCAATTGTAGGAACTTATCCAATCGACAATGGTTCAATTAAATTTGATGGCACAGAAGTTTCAGAACTACCAGTTCCTGTTGTTGCAAAACTTGGACTACTTAGAACATTTCAACAAACTAGAATTTATGGAAAATTAAACTGTATTCAAAACATGCTAATAAGTAATAAGCCAGAAAATGATGGAATATTAACAGTATTTCAAAAGATACCATCAGATTTAACTGATAAAGCAGAGACGTTATTAAAATTTGTAGGCCTTCATCAAAAAAGAAAACTTAGAGCTGGAGATCTTTCTTTTGGACAGCAAAAATTACTAGAACTTGCTATGGCATTAATGAATGAACCTAAAATGCTTTTATTGGACGAGCCAACAGCCGGAATTAACCCTACATTAATTAATGGAATTATTGATCGTTTGATTACTGTTAATAAAGATTATGGAATTACTTTATTAGTTATAGAGCATAATATGAAAGTAATCATGAATTTAGCACAAAGGGTTTTTTGTTTAGCACACGGTCAAATGTTAGCAAATGGAACACCAGATGAAATTAAAAATGATAAGCGTGTTCTGGATGCTTACTTGGGAGCTCAATAATGTCAAATCAATATGATGTATTAGGAAAAGCTCCAGGACCAGAAGAGTTAAAAAAATTATCTCCTGACAACAATCATGTAACGATAAAAAAATTATCAGCTGGTTATGGTAAGATGGAAATACTTCATGATTTTGATTTGTATGCAGGTAAAGCACAATCGTTATGTTTAATAGGGCCAAATGGTGCTGGAAAATCTACAATACTTCACTCTATTTATGGTTTCACAAATATTTTTTCAGGACAAATTGAAATTGATGGAAAAGAAATTACACATTTAACCCCAGCTCAAAAACTTAGATCATGTGGTATTGCATATATTCTTCAAGATAATTCAGTTTTTCCAGATATGACTGTTGAGGAAAATTTATTGATGGGTGGATATGCTAAAGAAAATACAGACGAATCTTATCAAGAAGCAGAAAGAATTTTTGAAAAATATGAGAGACTAAGAAATAGAAGAAATCAACCTGCAAAAGTTTTATCAGGTGGTGAAAGAAGATTGTTAGAAATTTCTAGAGCACTTGTTATGAAACCATCTGTCTTATTAGTTGATGAACCATCAATTGGTTTAGAGCCAAGATATATTGATATGGTTTTTGAAATTTTAAGAGATCTTCAAATAACAGAAAAAAAAACAATTATTTTAGTAGAACAGAATGCCAAAAAAGGATTAGAGTTTGCAGATATTGGTTACGTCTTAGTATCAGGACAAACTGCGATTGCTGGCAAAGGGGATGACTTATTAAAAAACCCTGATGTAGGCAGATTATTCCTTGGTGGTTAATGGTTAATATAAAATATTTTTTAAAAGGTTTCATCTCCATTAAAGGAGCGGACAGCCCAGCTATCGCACTGTTTGCAAGTTTTGTAGCCATTGGAGCTTTATTCAAAACTATTGGTCTTAATATTCAAGAAAGTATTTTTTCAACATTTTTGACTTATGCGTTACCAGGTTCATTAATCATGGCAGAGTCGTTAATTGTTGGCGCTTCATTATTAAATATTTTTTTGGCAGTTTGGTTGGTTAATGCAAGACTTTATCCAATGACTGTATCACTATTTCCATTGTTGATGCATAAAAGCCAACCAAAATTAAAGTACTATTTATCTTGTCATTTTATTGCTGTTTCAGCGTGGTTAATAATGAAAGAAAACTATAAATCAGTTGAAAGAAAATATCGTTTGGATTTTTGGATTGGTGTAGGTGCAGCGAATTTATCAGTTGCAGTTTTAGCTACTGCATTTGGTTTTTTTATAGCAGATTACTTAAACAAAGACATGATGATAGGGTTAGCAATAGTAAATCCAGTTTATTTTATGTGCGTGATGGTTGGAGCAATGAAAACTATTCAAATGAGTTTAGCCGTTGTATTGGGATCATTACTTGGAATTGCATTTTATTTTGCATCACCTGAATGGTGCATTTTGCTTGGTGGCTTTACAGCTGGAACTCTTGCTTTTTTTATAGGAGAATTAAATGGCACTTAATATAGTACTGGCAATTTTAGCAACATCTTTAGCAACTTATATTTCAAGATTTCTTGGTGTATTAACATCCAAGAAAATAAAACAAAATTCAAAAATTTTTAGATGGTTCAATTGTCTTGCTTACTCAACTTTGTCAGCTTTACTTGCAAGGATAATTATTTTTCCAGCTGGAGCATTAGCTGAAGTTGATTATCTTGCTAGATTTATAGTCGTTTTTATTTGTTTGATGGTATTTATAATTAGTAAAAAAAACTTTGTTTATCCAACAGTTTTATCTGCTTTACTTTTGACATTTTTGAGTTCAAGTTTTTAAGAATTGCTTTTTTTATTAAGTTTAACTAACATTAGATATGCAAAAATTAGAAGGTTTTGAAATAATAGAGCATAAGCGATCTAGAAGAATAATTGACATTAAAATTGAAGATGAAATTTTAGATAAGTTAATATTTCCATTTAATAAATTTGATATTACTGCTCTTGAATATAAACCTTTTACTCGTTTTACTATTGCAAAAAGTTTAGATGATTTAACTGCAAGCAAATTAAGCAAATTACTTAATTCAATTGTAAGAGATAGAGATACAGGTTGTTTTGTAATTGGACCAAAGAACATTAGTTCAAAAATTAATGACAACTTTTTAGTTAAACTATCAACAGCAATTGCACATTTGATTGGGATTCCCAATTATGACTCCATGACAGGAAAATATTACGCAAGATTTTTTGTTAAACATGAGGACAAGAGTGACTCGTATTTAAGAAAAGCCTACAAAAATATGGACCTTCATACAGATGGCACATATGTTAAAGAAGTTACAGATTGGTTATTGATGACCAAAATTGAAGAACAAAATGTTGAAGGAGGAGATACAGCCATGTTACATCTTGATGATTGGGAACATTGCAAAGATTTATTTAGTGAGGCAATTGGAAAAAAAAATTTTACTTGGGGTTCCCCTAAAAGTAAAAATATAGATTATAAGGTGGAGCACCCAGTTTTTTCTTCTGACGGTAATGGCAAGCCTCAAATATCGTATATAGATCAATTCCCTGAGCCCCAAAATATGTCTCAAGGTAACTTTTTACAAAAACTATCTGATGCTCTAGAAGGCAGTCAAAAAAAAACTATAACTAAATTGCCTGTTGGGTCTATAATTGTTGCAAATAACCACTTCTGGCTTCATGGAAGAAAACCTTTTAAAAAGAATAAGAATCTGATTCGTGAGCTTTTAAGAATAAGGGGTAAATTTTTTAAAAACAAACTTTCAACTTGAGCATGTATTAAAAAAAATATGCTAAAAGGCTATAATAATATGCATTTTTATGTTGTAAATTTACAACAGTTTATTAATTTTCTAATTAATTTGCTCAAAACATTGAAATTATTTTTTCATATATGGTATTAGATTCACAATTAAATTAATTTAATAAATATAAAAAGGATTAAAAATGAAGAAATTACTTTTAAGTATCGTTTTTTCTGTACTTTATGTTTCATCTGCCTCTGCAGAGCTAGGTGTTAACATTGGTGTATCAGGAAATGCGGGTCTTTTTGTTGCTAACGCGTCAGAGACTTTTGACGGAACAATACCAGCATCGGACCTTAAGTCTAAAAATACTGGTACTGAATACGGTGCAGCTGGTTATGGATCAATTTTTATTGAAAAAACACTAGGTAGTGTTTTATTAATTGGAATAGATTATGTTCCAGGAGCTCTAGAAACAGATACTACTGAAACAGCTAAATCAGACAAAAGAACAGCTGCTGTTGACACAGTCTCAGCTTCAACCAACAAAATCCAAATTGATTTTGAAGATCTTACAACAGTATATATTGGTGCAAGAATGGGTGAAAACTTTTATGCAAAAGCTGGTCTAGTAGATGTAGAAGTGAAAACTAACGAAAACTTAGGAACTGGTGGTGCTTATGGAGATAAGACTCTTGATGGTATCATGTATGGAGTTGGTTATAATCATACAGCCGACAATGGAGCATTTATAAGAGTTGAAGGTAACTACATGACTTTTGACAGTGCTTCAGTAACAAACTCTAATGACGCAGATAAAGTTATTAAACTTAAAGCATTAGATGGTGTTACTGCTAAACTATCAATTGGAAAATCATTCTAATTAAAAAGCTAGTTTAAAAATTTAAAAAGCCCCCTTTTGGGGGCTTTTTTTTTGCCTAATAATTTAAGTTTTGTTGATATAGTGTTAACTATGAAATTAGGTTTTATAGGAACTGGGAAAATAGCATTCTCAGTAATTACTGGAATTTGTAATTCAAAAATAAAATTTAAAAAGATAATAATCTCAAAAAGAAATAACAAAACTTCTTTAAAATTAAAAAAAAAATTTAAGAAAATTGTTATTAGTAAAAATAATCAATATATTGTTGATAATTCTGACTGGATATTTTTATCCGTAACACCTTCAGTTGGAGAAAAAATAATTAAAAATTTAAGTTTTAAACCAAAACAGACCATTGTTAGCTTTATTTCTACAATAACATTATCTGAGTTAAAGAAAATGATAAGAGTTAATGCTGATGTAGTAAGGGCTATTCCATTACCGCCGATATCCATAAAAAAAGGACCAATACCTATTTGTCCACCCAATAAAAAGGTTAAAAGTTTTTTTGATAAAATTGGATCTACAATTGAAATTAAAGATGAAAAACTATCTATTAATTTTTGGTCAACGTCAGGAATGATGGCATCTTATTATGATATGTTAAGAGTAATGAGTGATTGGCTTGTAAAAAAAGGAATTAAAAGACAAGATGCACAAAAGTATATAACTTCATTATTTTTGGCTTTATCAGAAGATGCGGTTATACACTCCAAAAAGGAACTTAAGTATTTAGTTAAAGAGTCTCAAACACCTAAAGGACTTAATGAACAAGGTCTTAAAGAAATGTCAAAAAAGAATGTTTATAAATCTATTGCAAGTACTTTAAATAGTATTCACAAAAGATTAAACAAATAATTAATGTCCGAAAATATTTTAGAAATAAATAATTTATCAAAATATTTTGGTGGTTTGGCTGCCGTTTCAGATTGCTCTATTAAAGTTAAGAAGGGAACTATCACAGGAATAATTGGCCCAAATGGTTCAGGCAAAACTACTTTATTTAATTTAATAGCTGGAAATTTAAAATCATCAGCTGGAAATGTTTTATTTGATAACGAAGATATTACTAATGTCCCTTCTTATGAGTTATTTTCAAAAGGATTACTCAGAACATTCCAAATTGCACATGAATTTACCAATTTATCTGTTTTAGAAAATTTAATGATGGTTCCAGGTAATCAATCTGGTGAAAAATTGATGAATACCTTTCTCAAACCCTCGTTAGTTGCGCAAGAGGAGGAGTTAATTAAAAACAAAGCAAAAGAAGTTGTAGATTTTCTAAACTTAGGACATCTTTCAAATGAGCTAGCTGGAAATTTATCCGGAGGTCAAAAAAAATTATTAGAGTTAGGAAGAACCATGATGGTTGATGCTAAATTAGTTTTATTAGACGAAGTGGGGGCAGGTGTTAACAGGACACTACTAAAAGATCTTGGAACAGCTATTGAAAAATTAAATAAAGAAAAAGGATATACTTTTTGCATGATAGAGCATGATATGGATTTTATAGGAAGATTATGTGATCCAGTAATAGTAATGGCCGAAGGTTCAGTTTTATTTGAGGGTTCAGTTGAAGCTGCCAAAAAAGATGAGAAGGTTATAGAAAGTTATTTGGGTAGAGGTTCAAAACTAATGGACAATTAATCATGGCTTTTTTTGAGGGCAATAATATGACAGGTGGCTATGAGAATGGTCCTGATATTATTAACTCATGTTCAGTGAATGTAGAACGAGGAGAGATTGTTTCTATTCTTGGACCAAATGGTGCTGGAAAATCAACTGCAATGAAAGCCATGCTCGGACTTTTAAATTTAAAATCTGGTTCAGTGGTAATTGGTGGAAAAGATATTTCAAAACTTTCACCCCAAGAAAGAGTTAAAGAGGGTATTTCTTTTGTGCCTCAAACTAAAAACGTTTTTTCAGGAATGACAGTTGAAGAAAATTTAGAAATGGGAGCCTATCTAAGAGATGATGATTTTAAAAATATTATAGAAGAAATTTATGAATTATTTCCTATACTGAGAGAAAAAAGAAACCAGTTAGTTGGTGAATTATCTGGTGGACAAAGACAACAAGTTGCTCTTGGTAGAGCGTTAATGATCAAACCATCAGTATTAATGTTGGATGAGCCTACAGCGGGCGTGTCACCAATAGTCATGGATGAATTATTTGACCATATAATCAAAGTTAAAAGAACAAATGTTGCAATTTTAATGGTTGAACAAAACGCTAAACAAGCATTAAAAATTTCTGATCGTGGATATGTACTGGTAACTGGTGAAAATAAATATTCAGGTACTGGTAAAGAATTATTAAATGACCCAAGAGTAAGAAGCTCTTTTTTAGGAGGATAATATGGATTTATTAAATGCGATTATATTACTTCTAAATTATATTTTTGTTCCAGCCTTAACTTATGGTTCTCAATTAGCACTTGGGGCAATTTTTGTAACTTTAATCTATGGAATTTTAAGATTTGCAAATTTTGCAACTGGAGACATGATGGCTTTTGGAACCATGGTAACTATTTTAATTACTTGGTACTTTCAATCAATTGGTATTTCTTTAGGTGTTTTGCCAACAGCACTTCTTGCAATACCATTTGCAATAATTTTTACGATTGGCTACATGCTCTTTATAGATAAATTTGTATTCAAATATTATAGGATTAATAAAAGCCCTCCAGTTCAGCTTGCAATGGTTAGTATTGGTGTGATGTTCGTAACCCAAGCTGTTGTAAGAATAATTATTGGTCCGTCAGATATAAGATTCTTTGATGGAGAAAAGTTTATTATTAAAGCAGGTGAATTTAAAGAGATGACAGGACTCAATGAGGGTTTAGCTATTAAATCGAGTCAGGTAATAACTGTGTTTGTAACACTTATATTAGTTTCAATTCTATTTTGGTTTTTAGACAAAACTAAAACAGGTAAGAGTATGCGCGCTTATTCAGATAATGAGGATTTAGCTCTATTATCTGGAATCGACCCTAAAAAAGTAGTTATGATTACTTGGATTATCGCTGGTATTTTAGCAACAATTGGTGGTGCTTTGTATGGTTTAGATAAAAGCTTTAAGCCATTTACATATTTTAATAACATGTTGCCAATTTTTGCTGCAGCAATTGTTGGAGGTATTGGAAACCCATTCGGGGCATTTTTGGGAGGTTACGTTATAGCTTTTTCAGAGATATTTATAACATATGCTTATAAGAAATTTTTTATGTATGTCCTGCCAGAAAGTATGGAACCAGAAACATTAGTACAATTATTATCAACTGATTATAAATTTGCTGTATCATTTTCCATACTAGTGATTGTCTTGCTCTATAGACCAAATGGCATATTTAAAGGAAAAGTGCTGTGAGAAAGAATCTAAATATAATTACAGCTTACACGATAATGATGGGTTTAATTGTTTTGGTTGGAATATTTCAATCCTGGAATGTTGCTCTTTCAATTTTTAACATGTGTTTAATTTCTGCGGTAATGACAATGGGAGCAAATGTACAATGGGGTTATGCTGGCTTAATTAATTTTGGTCTCATGGGTTATGCTGCACTAGGTGGATTGGCTGCAGTTTTAATATCGGTTGATCCAGTTCAAGAAGCCTGGCAAGCTGGAGGCTTTAATATCTTGATGTGTTTATGGTTAATTATTGTAATGATATTAGCTATTCGCTTTATCTTAAAAAATTTTGCTAAATCAAATTTTAGAACTTATGGAATTGCTGCGATTATTATTGCTGGAGTTATAATTATTAGAGTAACCGCTGAACCTGGAATAGAAGCAATAGAAGCAGTTAACCCAGCAACAACAGGATTTCTTGGAGGTTTTGGATTACCAATAATGTTTTCATGGATAGCTGGAGCCTTCTTCGCTGCTGGACTTGCATTTATTGTGGGTAAGGTTGCCCTTGGTTTACGTGCAGATTATTTAGCAATTGCTACATTGCTAATTTCTGAAATTGTTATTGCAATAATTAAACATGAAGATTGGTTATCAAGAGGTGTTAAAAATGTGATTGGATTAGATAGACCTGTACCTTATGAGGTTAATCTGCAAACTACCGAGTGGTTTATAAATTTAGTTGCAAAATTTAATTCAGGTAAATTGGAACTAATTTCCAACATGGCAGATAAACAGGCTGCACTTAATCAATTAGTAATTGAGGGGTCATCAGTCTTTGTAAAACTTTGTTATTCAAGTTTATTTTTAATTGTAGTTATAGCCTTATTAATGATTACTCAAAAAGCACTTTATTCTCCATGGGGAAGAATGATGAGAGCTATAAGAGACAATGAAGAGGCAGCCAATGCAATGGGAAAAAATGTTGTCAAACAACACTTGTTAATATTTATTTTAGGTTCAGCAATTGTGGGTATTGCAGGTGCTATGCTTGTAACGCAAGATGGTTTATTCACACCTGGTAGCTACAGACCTATGAGGTATACTTTTTTAATTTGGGTAATGGTAATTGTAGGCGGTAGTGGAAATAATTTTGGAGCTATTTTAGGTGGATTTGCAGTATGGTTTCTATGGATTGAAGCTGCACCGATATCTCTATTCTTGATTAACCTATCTACCGTAGGTCTTCCAGAGACACATGAGCTAAAAATACATTTAATAGAGAGTGTTCCTTACTTTAGATATTTAATGATGGGATTGGGTTTATTGTTAATTATGAGGTATCGACCAAAAGGTATACTTCCTGAGAAAATAGAAATAAAATAAAATTATTATGAAATATATTATACTTGGAGCTGCAATAGCTTGGGCCATGTACATTGCTGACAAGTATGTATTTTAATGAATAAAAATCTTTGGCTACTAATTTTAAGTCAGATTTTTGCATTTACTGCAGCACCAGTTACAGTTTTTTTAAGTGGGATAATTGGTTCTCAATTTAGTCCAATAAAATCTTTAGCAACTCTACCAATGGCACTCTCAATTGTAGGGGTGGCTATTTTTGCATTTTTTGCAGCAAAAATTATGAGTATAATTGGTCGAAGAGCTGGCTTTATTTTTTCCTCAATTGGAAGTTCATTGTCATCATTACTTGCTGCATATTCAATAATTAGCGAAAGTTTTATTTTATTTAACTTTGCATGTTTTTTACTTGGGGCAGGGGTAGCCTTTAGTCATCAATATCGTTTTGCAGCTGTAGAAACAGTAAAAAAAGATATGGCACCTAAAGCTATATCAATAATATTATTAGCAGGTATAGGATCAGCCTTTATAGGGCCAAATGCAGCAAATTTTTCAAAAGAAATTATTTCTGAACATTTGTATGCTGGATCATACATTGTACTTGCTGCTTTAACACTCACATCAACAATTTTTCTTTTATTTTATAAAGATGGACACAAACCAAATAGTGCCAACAAAGACAATTCACGTAGTCATTTAGAGTTAATTTCTCAACCAAGATTTTTACAAGCATTAATTGCTTCTGCATTCGCTTATGCTGTAATGGCATTTTTAATGACAGCCACACCGATAAGCATGCACGTAATGGAAAAAATAAGTTTAACCAAAACAGGACTGGTAATTCAGCTGCATATAGCAGCTATGTTTTTACCATCATTAGTTACAGGTAATTTGATAAGAAAATTTGGACATAGTAAAATAATGTATGCTGGTGCTCTTTTATTTTTGATAACTATTTTAACAAGCTTGTTTGAACAAAATTTTATCAATTATTTAATTGCTCTAGTTTTTTTAGGATTTGGTTGGAACTTTTTATTTATATCAGGGACAAGTTTATTAGTTTTGTCATATAAAGAAAATGAAAAATTTAAGGCACAAGGTTTTAATGATTTAATAGTTTATTCAATTCAAGCAACTGCCAGTTTATCTGCAGGAGTTTTTTTAACCTTAACAAGTTGGAAAACAATGAATTTAGTTTGTATAATTTTTTTAATTTTAATTATTTTATCAACACTAAGAGCTGATTTTAAAGAAAGAAAATAAAAGTGGATTTTTTATCATATTTTCAACTTAGTTTAGTTGAAATTTATTTTGCAATATTCACTGTATTTA
>CAJQSU010000012.1 GCA_905616435.1 uncultured Candidatus Pelagibacter sp.
TAAGTTTTGATCCGAAAATTTCCGAATGGGGAAACCCACCACTTTATGTGGTACTTTAAACTGAATACATAGGTTTAAAGAGACAACCTGGAGAACTGAAACATCTAAGTAACCAGAGGAAAAGAAATCAATTGAGATTCCGTTAGTAGCGGCGAGCGAACGCGGACTAGGCCAGTAATTTTGTTAAAAAAATTTGAATAGTTTGGAAATGCTAACCATAGAGGGTGATAGTCCCGTATGAGTAATGTTTAACAAAATTCTTGAGTAAAGCGGGACACGAGAAATCCTGCTCGAATATAGGGGGACCACCCTCTAAGCCTAAATACTCTTCAGTGACCGATAGTGAACTAGTACCGTGAGGGAAAGGTGAAAAGAACCCCTATTAGGGGAGTGAAATAGAACCTGAAACTGCATGCCTACAATCAGTCCGAGCCTTTTTTAGGGTGAGGGCGTACCTTTTGTATAATGGGTCAGTGACTTAATTTATTAAGCAAGCTTAAGCCATCTAGGTGTAGGCGTAGCGAAAGCAAGTCTTAATAGGGCGATTAGTTTAATGAATTAGACCCGAAAACGAGTGAGCTTACCATGAGCAGGTTGAAAGTTGGGTAACACTAACCGGAGGACCGAACCAGTTGACGTTGAAAAGTCTTTGGATGACTTGTGGTAAGGGGTGAAAGGCCAACCAAACTCGTAGATAGCTGGTTTTCCGCGAAAACTATTTAGGTAGTGCGTTGAATAAATAGATGTTTAGAGGTAGAGCACTAAATGGGCTAGGGGGAAGAGATTCTTACCAAACCTAATAAAACTCCGAATGCTAGACATTGTTCTTCAACAGACAGACTGTGGGTGCTAAGGTCCATGGTCGAGAGGGAAAGAGCCCAGACCACCAGATAAGGTCCCCAAATTATGATTAAGTGTGAAAGGATGTGGAAATTCCTTAACAGCCGGGAGGTTGGCTTAGAAGCAGCCATCCTTTAAAGATAGCGTAACAGCTCACCGGTCTAATAGAGTTTCTGCGCCGAAGATGTAACGGGGCTAAAATCATATACCGAATCTGTGGGTTTATAAAACTTTCGAGTTTTATAAGCGGTAGCGGAACGTTCTGTAAGCCTGTGAAGGGATACCCGTGAGGGATCCTGGAGGTATCAGAAGTGCGAATGCTGACATAAGTAACGATAAAAGAAGTGAAAAACTTCTTCGCCGAAAATCTAAGGGTTTCTGCGCAAGGTTAATCCGCGCAGAGTTAGTCGGCACCTAAGGCGAGGGCGAAAGCCGTAGTCGATGGAAACAAGGTTAATATTCCTTGACCTGATGGTAGTGACGGATTCCGTAAGTTGTGAGTTCTTAATGGATTGAACTTGCCGCGAAGGGGTCCCAAGAAATAGCTCCATCATTAAGACCGTACCCGAAACCGACACAGGTAGATTAATAGAGTATATTTAGGCGCTTGAGAGAATGATGTTGAAGGAACTCGGCAAAATGCTTCCGTAACTTCGGGATAAGGAAGACCTTTTTGTAGGCAACTATAAAAAGGTGGCACAAGCCAGGGAGAAGCGACTGTTTATCAAAAACACAGGGCTCTGCTAACACGTAAGTGGATGTATAGGGTCTGACGCCTGCCCGGTGCTGGAAGGTTAATGCGGTTGGTGCAAGCTAACTTTTGAAGCCCCAGTAAACGGCGGCCGTAACTATAACGGTCCTAAGGTAGCGAAATTCCTTGTCGGGTAAGTTCCGACCTGCATGAATGGCGTAACGATTTCTCCGCTGTCTCCAACATCAACTCAGTGAAATTGAATTCTCCGTGAAGATGCGGAGTTCGCGTAGTTAGACGGAAAGACCCCGTGCACCTTTACTGCAACTTTACATTGGTGTTAGGAAAAACATATTTAGCATAGGAGGGAGACATTGAAGCAAAAGCGTCAGCTTTTGTGGAGTCACCAGTGAAATACCTCTTTTGTTTTTCTTGACATCTAACTGATTGCCGTCATCCGCCATCAAGACATTGTATGGTGGGTAGTTTGACTGGGGCGGTCGCCTCCCAAATAGTAACGGAGGCGTGCGAAGGTAGGCTCAGAACGGTCAGAAATCGTTCGTAGAGTGCAATGGCATAAGCCTGCCTGACTGTGAGACTGACAAGTCGAGCAGAGACGAAAGTCGGTCATAGTGATCCGGTGGTTCTGAGTGGAAGGGCCATCGCTCAACGGATAAAAGGTACGCCGGGGATAACAGGCTGATACTGCCCAAGAGCTCATATCGACGGCAGTGTTTGGCACCTCGATGTCGGCTCATCACATCCTGGGGCTGGAGCAGGTCCCAAGGGTTTGGCTGTTCGCCAATTAAAGTGGTACGTGAGCTGGGTTCAGAACGTCGTGAGACAGTTCGGTCCCTATCTGCTATGCGTGTAGAAGAATTGAGAGGAGTTGACCCTAGTACGAGAGGACCGGGTTGAACATACCACTGGTGGACCGGTTGTAGCGCCAGCTGCAGTGCCGGGTAGCTAAGTATGGACGAGATAACTGCTGAAAGCATCTAAGCGGGAAACTCACCTCAAAACTAGTTCTTCCTATA
>CAJQSU010000013.1 GCA_905616435.1 uncultured Candidatus Pelagibacter sp.
TCTCCGGAAAAAATTTTAGCATATGGTAAGGCTGGTATTGTTGGACTTGATGGTGAAATAGAACACGCATCAGCATTTATTCATACTTTAAGGTTTGGAAATAAATTCAGAGATGCTGTTGGTGGAACATCTTATTTGAGTTTTACGAATACTAGAGGTCCCGCAGGATCTAAAATGTCAATTCCAATGATGCATAAAACAGACTCGGGACTGAGACCATATTATTTAACTCATGAATTTACCATTCATGACGCTCCATTTAATGATGAAATTGTTATAGCAATTGGTGGCGCATCAAGTGGTAGAGCTCACGCTAGAACTGGCGATAGATATCAAGATATGAAGGAAATGGGACTGGATCCCAAATAAATTAATGCCACACAATTTTGATCCTAATCAAAATTATCATTCGTTCATTGATAATAACACTGAGCCATTAGTGTTCGTCCATGGTGTTGGCCTAGATCACAAAATGTGGGACTCTCAAGTTAACTCCTTAGATAACCACTCAACAATTACCTATGATTTATTGGGACATGGAAAAACTCCTTACAATGAAAAAGAAATCACATTAAATGATTTTTCAGATCAACTAGACTATTTATTGAATTTTTTAAAAATTGATAAAATTAACCTTGTAGGTTTTTCTTTAGGGTCATTAATTGCATTAGACTTTGCTTCAAAATTTCAACATAAGTTAAAAAGTCTTACAGTAATCGGAACAACATATAAAAGAACTGTAGAACAAAGAGCTTTAGTTATAGAGAGATTTGAGCAGGCTAAATTGAACAAACCTATTTCAAAACAGGCACTCAAGAGATGGTTTACAGATGAATACTTAAATAACCATCCAAAAATTTATGATCAATTTATCAAAATTTTGACAAAAGATGATGACGATCATTTAAATTTTTTAAAAGCATATAAATTGTTTACTTATCACCAAGATAATATTGATATGATTAAAAATATTAAAACTAAAACTCTTGTCATGACAGGGTCAGGTGATACGGGTTCCACAACTCAAATGTCAAAATCTTTATCTAATGATTTAATAAATTCAAATTTTGTTGAGATAAATAACGGAAAACATCTTTGTAGTATAGAGTGTGCAGATGATGTTAATATTAATCTTAAAAATTTTATTAATAATTAAATGACAAAAATTCAAAACTTTAAAATGTTCATAGATGGTCAGTGGGTTGACTCTGAATCTGGTAAAACAATTAAAACTTTAAATCCAGAAAATAATGAGGTTTGGGCAACTGTACCTGAGGCAAGTACAAAAGATGTTGATAAAGCAGTTATGGCTGCACAAAAAGCTTTTGAAAATTCATGGGCCAATTTACATCCAAGAGATAGAGCTAAATATTTAAGATCTCTAGCAGATCAATTAAGAGAAAATGCTGAACATCTCGGTACTATTGAAACTATCGATACAGGAAAAATTTTTAGAGAAACTAAATCACAAGCTATCTATATTGCAGAATACTATGATTACTTTGCAGGCCTTGCGGATAAAATTGAAGGCACTGTAGTTCCAATAGATAAACCAGACATGCAAGTAACAACGACTAGAATACCCATCGGTGTAGTGGCTGCAATTATTCCATGGAATTCTCAAATGTTATTGACTGCTGTAAAACTCGCACCCGCATTAGCGATGGGAAATACAGTGGTAATAAAAGCTTCTGAGCTTGCACCCGTAACTTTGTTGGAATTTGCAAAATTAGTTGAAAAATCAGGAATACCAAAAGGAGTAGTTAATATAATAACAGGCTTAGGTGAACCTTGTGGAAAAGCTCTGACTACACATAATCTTGTAGAAAGAATTGCATTCACTGGTGGACCTGAGACAGCAAAACATATTATAAAAAACTCTGCTGAAAATTTATCCCAAGTTAGTTTGGAGCTTGGTGGTAAAAGTCCTGTTGTTGTATTTAACGATGCAGAACAAGAAAATGCACTTAATGGAATTACAGCTGGTATATTTGGTGCAAGTGGCCAAAGTTGCATTGCCGGATCAAGGCTTTATATACAGTCTGAAATTTACAATGAATTTTTAGACAAATTAGTAGCAAAGGCAGAAAAGATAAAATTGGGCGCACCAATGAATAAAGATACTCAAATGGGTCCTTTAAATAGTTTTAAACAATTAGAAAATATAGAAAAGAATATTAAAGCTACTGTTGAACAGGGCGGAAAAATTAGATGTGGAGGTAAAAGATCTAATATATCTAATAAGGGTTATTATTTTCCAGCAACAATAATTGAATGTAAAAATCACAACTTACCTACGGCTGAAAATGAATTATTTGGTCCAGTATTGTCTGTAATGAAATTTGATACAGAAGACCAGGTAATAAAACTAATGAATGACAATAAATATGGGCTATCTTCTGGAGTTTATTCTTCCAACCTTGGAAGAGGTATGAGGGTATCTAAAGCAGTTAGAGCAGGAATAGTTTTTGTAAACACATATAGATTAATTTCTCCTATGGCACCATTTGGAGGAATAAAAGACAGCGGTTATGGTAAAGAAGCAGGAATTGAGTCTATTAAAGAATACACAAGAATAAAAACAACATGGTACAACTCTTCTGATAAGCCAATATCAGATCCTTTTACTATGGGTTAATAAATCTAATTTTTAAATGAGTGTTTTGCTTTAGGAAATTTTTTTTTTAATACCTCAGATTTATATCTTTTAACTGCATTGTCTATAATTTGACTTGTATTGGCAAACTTCTTAACAAATCTAAATTTACCTTCACTCAAACCAATCAAATCATCAATTACCAATACTTGACCATCACAATTTACAGAAGATCCTATCCCAATAGTTGGTATTTTTAATTGTTCAGTAATTTTTTTTGATAGTTCGGTTTCAATACATTCCAATACAACTGAAAAAATTCCTGCTTCTTCTAGTAGTTTGGCCTCTTTTAAAATTCTATTTCTTTCAATTAATTTTTTACCTTTGAAGGTAAATTTTTTTTCTGTTTGAGGTAAAATGCCTAGATGACCCATAACAGGTATTTTATTCTTAACCAGGTTCTTAACTATAGAGATAATTTTTTTTCCACCCTCCAATTTAATTGCATCACATTTAGTTTTTTTTATTATTAGTTTTGCATTCTTTAAAGCTTCATTGGGGTTACGATAGGTATTGTATGGCATATCAACTACCATTAAGGATTTATTCACACCAAGTCTTACACTTTTAGAGTGTCTAATCATTATATCCAAGGTTACTTCTTTAGTGGACTTGTAATTATAAAGAACAGAACCTAATGAATCTCCAACCAAAACAAGGTCACAATGTTTGTCTAAAATTGAAGCAACATTTTTTGAATAAGCGGTAAGACAAATAATTTTAGATTTATTTTTTTTATTAAGAATTTTTTTTACTTTTTTATTCATCTTATTCTAATTCAATAGTACTGGGAGGTTTTGAAGTAATGTCATAAACTACTCTATTAATACCTCTAATGCTATTCACAATTTTGTTTGAAATCATTTGAGAAAATGATTTTTTAAATTCAAAAAAATCTGCTGTCATGCCATCTTCGGAAGTTATTGCTCTTAATAAACATAAATATTCATAAGTACGATTGTCACCCATTACACCAACAGTTTTTACAGGAAGTAAGGCTGCGTAGGCTTGCCAAATTTTATGGTAAAGGCCATGATCTTTTAAAGCTTGAATAAAATAATGATCTGCCTCTTTTAAAATATTTATTTTTTCTTTAGTAATTATGCCAGGCATTCTAATAGCCAAACCTGGGCCTGGAAAAGGATGTCGTGAGATAATTTCTTTACTTAAGTTTAATTCTAAACCTAACTTTCTAACTTCATCCTTGAATAAAAATTTTAAAGGTTCTATCAACTTTAACTTCATTCGTTTTGGTAGGCCACCGACATTATGATGAGATTTAATCTTAGAAGTTTGACTTCCAGTTACAGATCTACTTT